>PUPC01000343.1 GCA_003553185.1 Planctomycetota bacterium
GAGAGGACCGCCCGGCTGCTCGACGTGGCCCGGCGGACGTATGGCCCGGTGGCACAGGCCGCTGCCGTCGCTGCTGCGGCCCAGCCGAACGAGGACGTGGTGACGTTCCTGATCGAGCGAGTCGCCGAGGGCCGGCCCGGCGACGTGCGCTTCTATGCACCGCTGCTCGCCGCGGTGGGCGGTGAGGCCGGACAGGCGGCACTGCGGGAGGCGTTCGACAGCACCCGAGACTCCGACACACTCGCCGTTCTCTGCGCCCACCTCGATTCGGGGGATGCGGCAAGCGCCGAGTTGCTCCGCCGGGCCGTGGCGGGTGGCCTTCCGCCGGGGGTGGTCAAGGCCGTGATGCGGAACCTCGGCTCGGAGCCGGACGATGTCGCCGCCCTCCGCCGGGTCCTGACCAACGACTCGCGTCGATCCGATGTCCGGGCCGCGGCCCTGCTCGAATGGGTCCGTCGATTGCCCGACGGGCCGGCCGAGGAAGCGGCCGAGACCGTCCGCGAGCACCTCGCCTCGGGGCGACGCCCGATGACACTCGCCGCCGCTCGGGCCGCGGAACGGCTCGCCGGGCACCACGGCGAGCTGCTCGAGGACCTCCTGCCGCACGCCCGCGGCTCAGCCGATGACGAACAGGGCAGGGCCGCCGTCCGTGCCATCGGCGCGTTCAGCGGCCACGAAAAGGCAGAGGGGGGCCTGATCGACCTTTTGGATGCGGCCGATTGCGAGGACCTGCAGACCGAGGCCATCCGTTCGCTTGGACGGCTCCGGGCCGAGAGAGCGGTCGACAAACTGGTGGAACTCAGCGCCGACGGACCGCCGAACGTGCGGGCAGCGGCCGTGGAGGCGCTGGGCAGGGTGGGCACCGAACGGGCGGTCACCGGGGTGACGGCCGCCTTCGAGCAGACCGAGAACGACGCACTTCGGGCGGCCGCTGCGAGAGCACTCGGACGGACCGGCGACCGGGCGTTTGTTCCCCGGCTGAGCGCCGCACTCGCCGAGGCGCCGGGCCTCGACGTCCGGGCGGCGAGCGCCCGGGCGCTGGGCGAACTCGGCGGGCCGGATGCCGTCCGGGGGCTGCGGACGGCGCTCGACCAGGACTCCGGGCTGGTGCGGGAGGCGGCAGTCCGCGGCCTGGCCGCCCTGGCCGATCGCGACCAGAGGCCGGCGATTGTGGACCGGCTCGATGACCCGGACTGGGCGGTTCGCTCGGCGGCGATCGATGCAGCGGCGGAACTCGAATGAAGGGACCGATGCCATGAAGAGACAGTTGATCCTGGGCATATTGGTCATCGTGGTGGCGGGCGGTGCCCTCCCCGCGACCGGCGCATCGCTCGAGGACGAGCCCAGCTCGATCAACTTCATGCAAACCGACCGCGATGCCGACCGGGAGCTCGAGGAGGTGGAGGGCCTGATCGCCGAGGAGAAATGGCGGGAGGTCATCGACATCTGCCAGAAACTCCTCGGCGAACCGCCGCGGGGCGTGATCAAGGTGCGCGACGGACTGTACGCCGGGCCAAGGGACGTCTGCGAGGAGATCCTGGCGGACGCGCCGGGCCGGGTGCGACAGCTCTACCGCACATTGTTCGACCGGGAGGCGGAAAAATTGTATCGGAGGGCGGTGGACGACCGGGACAGGCAGGCGGCCGAGACGCTCGTTCGCCGGTTCGTACATACGAGCTACGGCAGCCCCGGGCTCCGTCTGCTCGCATCGATGCGGCTGCAGCAGGGCGACGCCGAGGCGACCGTGGACCTGTGGCTGCGATGGATGGAGAGGATGGACCCGGACGAGACGCCCGAGGAGGTCCGGCGCACCGTGGCGGCACAATGCGCCGTCACCGCGGCACGAGTCGGCAACACCGAGGCGGTTGATCGGGCGATCGATGTCTTCGGGCCGCGCGGGGCGACGGTGCGAATCGGTGACCGGGAGTTTGCCCGGGCATCGGAGCTTCGGACGTACACGGAAGAGCTGCCGCCGCTGACACTCGAGCGCCTGCCCACCGCCCCCGCCAACATCGACCTGGTCCGGTGGAGCGACGCCCTGCCCGACCGGCACACCGAGCAGATGCCCCGTTTCCACGCCCGGCGGATGACCGGCGAGCACACCCGCACAGGCCAACTGGCCGACGGCACCCTGTACCTGAACACGCCCGACGGCCCCGCCGCCTATGACGCGCTCACCGGCCGCCGGGTCTGGGCCCGGACCGATGTTCCGAACTACTCGTCGGACTGGTACCGCAGTATCAACAGCAGCCATTTCTATGCCACCGTCGACGAACCCGCCTCGACAGGCGGCGGTCGGCGGGTGTACGTGAGCGGGGGCGAGCGGCTCGGCGCACACGACGCGGCGACCGGGCGTACCCTCTGGGATCAGAACCGGACGGCGTTCGCCCGGCTGGACCGGTTTGGCGCCGATGACCTGCGGGTCGCCTTCACCAGCCCGGTGCTGCCACACGGCGACCTGGTGTTGGTGATGGTCCAGACCTCGCGCGCCCAGACCATCCTGGCCGCGTTCGATCGGGACCGGGGCGGGCTCCGCTGGCATACGGTGGTCGGCGGCAGCGCCCCGAGTTCGATGTATCAGACCGCCCTGCCCGCCGGGCTGATCCGCGTCGGATCGTCCGTCATTTTCTACAACGGGATGGGCGTGCTCGGCCGATGCGACGCCCAGACGGGCGACATCCGCTGGCTGGTCCCGTACCGTCGGGAGCGAACGCTGACCGAAGAGTGGCCCCGGAATCCGCACCAGTCGCGATACGCCCTCCTCGCCCGGGTCGGCGGGGTGGTAGTGTCTGCCCCGTCGGACAGCACCAAACTGCTTGCCGTCCGGATCGCCGACGGCAAGAGGGTCTGGAAACAGGAATGGTCCGAGCCGACCCGGTTTATCGGAGCCGCGCCGCCGGCCGAGGCGGGCGCGCCCCACCGGCTGTTCGTGGCCGACAGCGAAGTCCGCTGCCTGCGGGCCGACTCCGGCGACGTGATGTGGACCTGGCCGCTGCCCGAGCACGAGACTCTGGGCCACGGCGCGGTGACCGAGGCAGACATCGTCCTCGGCACTCACAAGGCGGTGTATGTCATCGACAAGGCGGCCGGCGAACTGCGCGAAACACTGCCCATCCGTTGGCACGACGAAGATGCGGTCAACGTGGTGGCCGACGATGCCAACATCGCTGCCTTTTCCCGGAACCAGGTCGCCGTGATCGGCAACACCGAGCAGACGAGGCGCGCGGTCGATGAACGGCTCGCCGCACAGCCCGACGAGCCGTGGACCCTGGCGGCCCGTGCCCGCATCCTCCGGAGAAAGGACCGGCACGAGCAGGCACTGGAGGACTACGAGCGGGCGACGTCGGCCGCCCGGCGCAAGGCCGACACCGCCGAGCTGGGAGAGCAGATTCAGCGGGAACAGCTCGCCCTGCAGGACGCACTGATCCGGGACGCGTGGAACAGCGGCAACCGCGTCGAGGCATTCGAGCGGCTTGCCCGCCTTCTGCACGATGCACACGCCGTCCCCTATGCCTGCAAGCTGCGGTCGCGGGGAGCCCGGCCCGACCGGGATGCGGCCCCCCACCGGCTGGTCACCGCTGCGGCCGACCGCCTGTCGGGCGAGCTGGCGGGGATCGGCGAAACGGACCTGACGTTCATACGTGCCGGCGAGCGCTGGCGATTCGACCTGCCCGGGGTCGGCCACGTCGTGATATCCGACAGCGCCGAGGTGGGCCGGAAAAGCCGCCCGGCCGAACGGGCCGTCACACTGGTCAACGGCGACCGGATCTCGTATCGCTCGCTGTCGGTGGAGGAGAAGACGGTCCGGGTGGACACCGGGCACGGCATGCTGACCTACGAGCTGGACCAGATCGCGATTATCGGCCTGGGCGGCGAGGCGGGCCTGGCCGAGGAGAAGACCGTGTATTTCACGCTTGCAGACGGCGACGAGATCAGCGGAGTCGTCGAGTCGTTCGACGGCGAGACGTTCGTCGTCGAGGTCCCTTTTTCCGGCACACATCGAATCCCGGCGGACGATGTGAGCGCCATCGCCAACCGCCGACACGCGCCCCCGGCCGGCCCGGTCGGGCGTCCGCGCCTCCCGGCGGCTCGACCGGAAAACACATTATGGTAAACCAAGGAGGGCGGGCTTAACCGCCCGCTGTGATATCCCATTGAGTGAGACATTCGATCATACATTACTCCGGCCCATCCGACTCGTCATCGTGGACGTGGACGGCGTGATGACCGACGGCTCGATCACCGTGAATCCCGACGGGAGCGAGCAGAAGACGTTCAACGTGAAAGACGGCTCCGGCATCAAGTATCTCCAGCGCAACGATGTGAAGGTCGCCATCCTCTCCGGCCGCAAGTCGGAACCGGTTGACCGGCGGGCCGAGGACTTGGGCATCGAGCACTGCCGGACCGGGTTCAAGATCAAGCTGCCCGCCTACGAGGAGATCATCGAGCAGGTCGGCGTGCCCGACGAGGCCGTCTGCTACATCGGAGATGACCTGCCCGACATCCCGCCGATGCGTCGTGCGGGCGTGCCCATCGCCGTCGCCGACGCCGTCGACGAGGTGAGGAGCCGGGCGGCCTATGTGACCGCCGCCCCGGGCGGGCGGGGCGCCGTGCGCGAGGTCGCCGAGATGATCCTCCGGGCCCAGGGCAAATGGGAGACCGTGATGGAGAGGTATCTGTGATGGTACGAAGACTGCTCCTGCCGGCCGTGGTCCTGTGTGCAGCGACCGTCGCGTTCGGTGCGGCCGAGATCGTGTTCCACGATATCGCCTGGCCCCGGCACAACGCCCACACCGGCCACCTCGAATCGATATTGCACGCCCAAAAGGCGATGCCGAAGCCGGACGAACAATACTTTTGCATCCGTCCTCGGCTGAGCACCTATAAGCTGGTCGAGGAGAACGGGCGCCGACAGGTCCGCCGCAATCTCATTCTCCGGGCGGAAGAGGGCCTCTACAACTGGGGCGCGAAGGAGTCGAAGGCCCAACTGACCGGGGACGTCGAGGCGTTGTTGTATTACGAGGAGCCGATCGCCATCCGAACCCCGTCCGCCACCCTCCAGATGACCCGCGAGGAAGTCTCGGGGACGGACGGGAAGAGCGTGCTCAAGGACCACGTCATCCAAAGCCCGGACCACGTCGAGGTCCGAAGCCGAACCCGCACTCTCACCGGCCGGGAGATGCTGCTGCGCGAACAGGTGCGGGAGGACCTGCTGCCCGGGGAAAAGGTGCGGGAGGAGATCACGATCTCCAGAATGATGATCCGGCAGAACCCCAGGATGACACTCCGCGAGGAGGGCGGGATGGTCGCACTGCCGGCGATGCCCGGGATGTCGGGGGCCACTCCTGACGAGGCCGACGCGGTCGTCGTGATCGAGACCGACGGCCCGCTCGTCGTTGATCGGCTGGCCAACGTCGCCCGGTTCAAGGCGCAGGCGCCCGATGAACGCGTCGTCATCACCCGGGGGACCGGAGAGGCCGCCACCACGCTCGCCAGCAGAGTCCTGACCATCGAGTTCGAAGACGCGGATTCCGACACGGACGACGAGGTGACCATCAGGCGGCTGGTCGCCGAGCAGCTGGTCCGATACACGGGCCGAGACGAGGAAGGGCGCCCGCAGCAGTTCACCGGAGAGCGGTTCGAGTGGGACCCGACAAAATCGCAGGGCACACTGTCCGGGAGCCCGGCCACGATGGACACCGCCGACCTCTCGGCCCGGGCCCCGTTGATCGAGTTCAACCAGGAAGAAAACACGATCCGCTGCAGCCAGGGCGCCGAACTCACCATCGAACTCCGCTCGCAATGAGAACCGACCTTTTCGACTACGACCTGCCCGGGGAATATATCGCCCAGCATCCGGCGCAGAAACGCGACCGCTCGCGGCTGCTCGTACTGCATCGGCAATCCGGTCGGACCGAGCACCGCGTGTTCCGCCACGTCGTCGAGTATCTCGAGCCGGGCGATGTGCTGGCGGTCAACAACACAAGGGTGATCAAGGCCCGGCTGTACGGGACGAGGGAGACGGGCGGATGGGTCGAGCTGCTCCTGATACGCCCGTCTCGCGAGCACGGCGAGCCGGTGTGGGAAGCGATGATCCGCTGCCGCGGCAAGCTGCGCGACGGAGAATCGGTCGCCCTCGGGGACGGGCTGTCCGCAACCATCCTGGGACGCGAGGGGGACGGCGCCTCGCTGGTCGAACTGCATTTCGAGGGCGACCTGGACGACCTGCTGGCACGGACCGGGCGGGCGCCGCTGCCGCCCTACATCAAACGGCCCCGGGAGGACGACCGCTACGCCGCCGAGGATGCCGAACGGTACCAGACGGTGTACGCCGAGAAGCCGGGAGCGGTCGCCGCCCCCACAGCGGGCCTGCATTTCACCGAACAGACCCTCGATGCCGTTCGCGACAAGGGATGCCGAATCGCGGCCATCACCCTGCACGTCGGCCCCGGCACGTTCAAGCCGGTACGAGCCGAACGGATCGAAGAACACTCGGTCGACGCCGAGTTTTACGAACTGACGGAGGACGTGGCGGACGTGCTGAACGACGCGAAGCGGGTGGTGGCTGTGGGGACCACGACCACCCGCGTGCTCGAGACCCAGGCACGGGCGAAGCCGGGCCGGCGCGAGCGGGTGCTGCCCGGGCGGGGGTGGACGGACCTGTATATCTATCCGCCGTTCGAGTTCCGGGCGGTCGACGCCCTCATCACCAATTTCCACCTGCCCCGGAGCTCGCTTCTGATGCTGGTCAGCGCCTTCGCCGGGCGGGAGCGGGTGCTCGCCGCCTACGAGGAAGCAAAGC
>PUPC01000389.1 GCA_003553185.1 Planctomycetota bacterium
CGGCCGTAGGCGGCGGCCATCCCGTCAAAAATGGGCGGGGCGGGCAGTTCCTGTTCATCGAGTTTGCGCCCCTCCCGCGCGCACACTCGCCAGAGCAATGCCCCGGCCTCGCCGGGATGGGCGTCGGGCGGCCCGGCGACCAACAGTGTATCGCCCGCTAGCACGAGCGAGTTCACGGAGATCGGCAGCTCCTCAATCTCCCAACCGGCCCCTTCTTCGGCGGGGTCTTCATCGGGCCGGCTTCGACCGAAGAGTGTGTAAGCCCCGGCCCCGACGGGGTGCTGGTATCTGCCTCTTCCGCTTCTCGGCAGAGACCGGAAGCCACAGATCGCCGAATCGTTATGAACCAGCATCTGGCCGTGGGGGCCAGACCCGTACAGCCAGTATTGTTTTGTGGCGGTGTCGAGGAAACCGGACAGGGGCAGTATGGCACGCCTAGATCGGTCCCCCCTGCTGATATGGAAGTCCGTCCCGTCATCCCTGTCGAAGGCCAGGTCTCTGATGAAAAGGTTCCGTCCGTCGTCGACCAGCAGTCCGCCCAGCATGGATTGCGAGCTGAGCACGCTTTTGAATGTGCGTGCATCGGGAAGATGCCCGGCTCCTTTTTCGCCGCGGGTGTGGATAGATCGTTCCCATCGTGGCTCGCCGGTCGCAAGCTCAAGAGCCCCCAGGCGGACGCCCTCGTCCAACTCCGATGTCCATCCGGCCGAGTAACGCACCGTATCATCCTCGACCAGGACGCTTCCATAAACCGGCATGGGCGATTCAAGGCGATTAAACGCGATGATCCGACGCTCGCGGCGGGCAACGCGATACTTCCAGACCAGGGCTCCGTCGTGGGCTCGCAAGGCGTAAATCCAGCCGTCTCGGCTGCCGAAGATGCAAAGTCCTCTGTGGAGTGTGGGCGGAGTATCGACGGCTCCCACGCCGGTGTACTCCCAAAGCTGCTCACCATTGATGGCGTCGAATGCCGCCACCCGATAAGGCGGGTTGCGGGACGCGACGAAGACCTTGCCGTACGCCACTGTCGGGGCGGTGGGGGCAGGGCCGACACGGACTTCCCAGATCGGCTCAATCGCCTCAATTCGTGCGGCCACTCCCCCACTGCGTTCGGCGTTATGTCGGTAGAGGGGCCATTCCCGTGCCGGGTCCTCCCGTTGCTCGTGGGCGAACGGCTGGGCGAAGGCAGGGCCACGGACATGCCGCGCTGTTGGGGCGTCCTCCGGCATATGGTCGCCCCCCTGTTCCTTTGCAAGGCCCAGAACACCTCGCAGTCGTTTGAAGCAGCCGCACTCGACCGGGAAGGTATAAATCATCCCGTTTGCCAGATTCAAGCCGATACCGCACGATGCCCGAGCCGCCCGGGAGCGATGAAATTCGCCGTCGTGTGCCAGAAAATCCATTCCGGGCCCGCTGAAGAAATATCGCATGGTGGCGGAGTTGCGGGCGCAACGCCTGAATGTGCGAGGGACCGTATCGGGCGGATAGAGCAGTTCCCTGCCGGGTTCGCCCGTCTCGAGGTCAAGCGAGCGCCAGCGCCAGGCCAATCGACCTGAAGGGAGAGGCCTCTGCGGGAACCATAGCTTGCCTCCGATCCCGAACACCTCGTCCCCGTGACGACCGAACCCGTCGTGTCGGGTAATCTTGTCGGGTGCGCCGCGTAGAGGGTAGGCGTGGCTCCACAAGGCCTTGCCCGACTCTGCGTTCAGAACGGCTATCGACACTTCTTGTAAGCGGCGCGTTTCCTCTGTCCGAGTAATCAGGTGGCCGCGATAAAAACTCAGGAGGTCCTTGCCGGTCTCGGCCCACCAGACTTCCTCGCCCGTCTCGATGTTCATAGCGCGGATCCCGGCGGTGTCCCTGCCGCGATGGCGGTCGTGGCTGACCTGAACGAAAAGCTTGCCGTCGGCCGCAACCATGTTTCGTGTCCGAGCCATACGGTCTGCCTGCCATAGTGTCTCGCCGGTTCGCGGGTCGAGAGCCCGAGGGCCAGCGGACAGGATCAATCGCTGGTCGTATTTTAAGACGAACTCGGACGACACGCCGTACTCCCGAACGACGTCGCCGGTCTCACCGTCCAATGCCACAAGGGTCCGGCCCTCTCCGGCAGGAGCATAGAGCCGGTCCTTATGAGCGACCAGTGACCGGAGCGCATCATTATCGTCGTCCGGCACCGGCTTCCGCCACAGGACTCGACCATGAAATGCGTCCCGGGCCACCAGGTTCAGTTGCTTTCCCTGGAGACGGGGATGGCTTTCGTCGTAAATGTAATAAACACGACCTTCGGCCGAGACCCAACTTTCCGGCCGGGAGAAGTGGGATATGTAGGTGAGCGGCGCATCAATCCACTTGAGCGTGGTCGGAGGCCCGATGCGAAGGTCTTGCGACGTGCGGTTGCCGGCCGCATCTCGATTGTAATGAGTCCATTCGTCAATGTCGGCGGGGACCGGCTTTTGCAGGAAGACACTTCCGCCCTCTCGCTCAACGACACTGAAGCCGGCCGCTTCCCAAGCCGGTACGCTGTCATGCTCCAGTGCGCCGATCACTACGGTGCCCCGCGGGGCGACGACCCGAAACGCCTCCTCCGGTGCCAGACCAGAGGCCATTGCCTGAGGCCCGTCGGGAACCACCAACAAGTTCACGTAGTTCTCGGCGTAGGGCAGCGGGTCCAGGGGGAGGAACTCCGCATGAGCTCGGTCAGCGACATCTTTTTCTCGAAAGAGACGGTTTGCTGCCCCGAGTACGCCTTCGTCCAAAACAAGAGCGTGAACCAAGTGCTCGCTCTTCCCGGCCAGCTCCATCGCCAGTGTTCCGCCGCCGGGTTCGACAACCACACACAGGCCGCGCTGTCTGGTGGCCTGGTTCAGAGCTCGTTCGGCCAGAACCGAAACATCGGCGTCGGCAGCCAGAGTGGCCGACGACAACCAAGCGAACAACGCTATCAACCACGCAGACACCTTCATATCGCTAACCCGCCTTTGTGTTACCGGGGCCATGATAAACGGGCCCTTGTGCTCTAATATAACGTAATATCCTGCCTTACAACACATAGGGAAACGGTCTGTCGAAAACAAAGCGCAACATAAAACCGCTCTTTCTGCTTGCCGGGTTCAAGTCGCTCAGGCCGTCTGCTGGCAAGTTTCCAGGCACCCGTTGCGTTGGACGGTCGGCGCTTATTCTTTCCCGAAGCAGTGCAGTGTTCCGTCGTTCGTGACCATATAGACGCGGCCGTAGGCGGAGGCCATCCCGTCAAAAACGGGCGGGGCGGGCAGTTCCTGTTCATCGAGTTTGCGCCCCTCCCGCGCGCACACTCGCCAGAGCAATGCCCCGGCCTCGCCGGGATGGGCGTCGGGCGGCCCGGCGACTAACAGAGTATCGCCCGCCAAGACGAGAGCTTCTACTGCGATGGGAAACTCTTCGATGTCCCACCCTGCGTCCGGGTCGTCCTGATGTCGGCCAAAGAGTGTATAAGCCCCCTCGCCAATGGGATGACGGCCCGACGACCGACCACGGCCATCCTGTGTATGAAATCCGCAAACAGTCGATTCGTGGACAGCCAGCATCCTGCCGCTGATGTTGCCGTACCGCCAATAAAGCCGCATTGTATCGTCAAGGAACCCGGCTAAGGGGCGCAGCACGGGATAAGGGCGATTCCGGAGCCCGTCCTCCTTGTTGAACGCCAGACCGCGAATAAAGAGGCGAGCGCTGTCGCCGGCCAAAATATCGGAAAGCACTGTTTGCGAGCTCAGGAAGGGCTTATACCGGTCGGGGATTTCGAGCTCCTCTCTCTCGATTGATGAGAACGAACGCTCCCACTTCGGGCGCCCGGTCGCCAGATCAAGCGCGCCCAAACGTACGCCCTCGTCCAGTTCAGATGTCCAGCCGGCGGAGTAATAGACGGTGCCGCCTTCGGCCAAAACGCTGCCATACACCGGGGTCGGCGATTCCAGGCGGCCCAGGGCGATGATCCGCCTCTCCCGCCGTGCGACGCGATACTTCCAAACCAGCGCCCCGTCGCGAGCCCGCAGGGCATAAATCCAACCGTTGCGGCTGCCGAAGATGCACAGCCCTGCGTGGAGCGTGGGCGGTGTATCGACCGGCCCGGCCACGGAGTCGAACGACCACCGCTCCTCGCCGGTGGCAGCGTCGAATGCCGCCACCCGATATGGTGGACGCGACGAGGCGAGGAACACCTTGTCGTAGGCGACGGTGGGGGCTGTGGACGCGGACCCGAAGGATATCTTCCAGAGGGGTTTGATGGTTTCCACCCTCTTCGCCACGCCGCCACCCCGCTCGGCGTTCTGTCTGTAGATGGGCCATTCCCTCTCCGTATCAACGGGCCGGTCCGGCGTGAATGACTGGCCATAGGCCGGGCCTTGTACATGTCGAACCGCCCTGCCCGCCTCGGGCGCGGTCTCGTCTGGGTTCTCTTCACGCGCCAGCCCGACCACCCCCCGCAGACGTCGAAAACATCCGCATTCGACCGGATAGGCGTAGATCATACCGTTGGCCAGATGCAGGCCGGTATGGCACGAGCCCCGAGCCGAGAGCGAACGCTGCAATTCTCCTTCGCGGTTCAGAAAGTCCATGCCGGGCCCGCTCAGGAAATATCGCGGGGTGATGATGTTGGGGCCGCACCGCCTGAACTTGCTGGTAACTGTATCGGGCGGATAGGGGATTTCGGTTTGAATTTCGCCCGTCGATATGTCCAGAGCGCGCCAGCGCCAGCCCTCTTCGCCGGAGGGGAGATGCTTTTGGGCAAACCACAGCCGCTCCCCGATGCAGAACAGATCGTTGCCAAAACGTCCGTCCACCCCGCGCAGCAGATAGGTGTGGGTCCAGAGTTCCGCCCCGTTGTTCGCGTCCAGGGCTGCGATCTGACCTTCCGTCTCGGGGGAAAAATGTTGCGGGCCGCTGGACTTCTCGAGTATGACGCGGCCGCGATGGAAGCTGTGCAAATCCAAGTCCGTGTCCTGCCACCACAGTTCCTCGCCGGTGTTGATATCCAAACATCGAATTCCGGGACGGTCCCTGTCCCGTCTTCTGTCGTGGTTGACTTTCACGAACAGCTTGCCATCGCCGGCCACCATGTTTCTGGGCGACGCCATCCGCTCCGCTCGCCATAGGACCTCTCCGCTTTGCGGGTCCCGGGCATGCGGGCCCCCGGAAAAGACCAGCTTGCCTTCGTGCTTCAAAATGATAGGGGATGCGACCCCGTAATCCCGCAGGATTTCGCCCGTTTCACCGTCCAGTGCCACCAGGGATCGATTGTCGCCCATGTGCGCGTAGAGTATTCCGTCCTGGACAACCATGGTGTGCAAAAGCCGGTCCGCAAGTCGGCGGTCGCTGTCCGGAATCGGCCTCCGCCACAGGAGGCGGCCGTTGAACGCGTCCCGGGCCACAAGGTACCATTTCGTGTTCAGCAGGCGCGGGTTGCTCTCGTCGTAAATGTAATACACCCGTCCGCCGCCCGACACCCAACTCAGCGGGCGAGAAAAGTGGTGTACGTGCATGAGCGGCCTGTCGATCCATTTGAGTGCGGTGGGCGGACCGACTCGCTGATCGCGCGATGCTCTGTTCCCTGCCGCATCCCGATTCCGATGCGTCCATTCGTCCAGATCGGGCGAGACCGGTTTGCGGGCGCTGAGGTAATCGCCTTGCCAGGAAACATCATCGAATCCGGCCTTCTCCCAGATTTGCACGGTCTCCTCGTCGCCAATCCGTAACCCGCCTAACCACACCCTGCCGCGCGGGGTCAGCACCCGGAACACCTCCCTTGCCTTCAGCCCCGTCGTCCGGGCCTGCAGTGTCTCGGGAACGACCAGCAGGTTGACGGTGTTTTCTGGGTATGGCAGAGGGGCCAGTGGTAGCTGTTCCGCTGTCGCACGGTGGTCAACACCCTCTGCCTTCAGATGTTCCCGGACCCGACGGAGAGAGGCATCGTCCAGAGCGAGCACATGCACCAGCGCCCGTTCGTCTTGCCGCGCGAGTTGGATTGCCAAGGTCCCGTCACGGTCGCCAGCCACGACGTACAGGCCCGTGTGCCCGATGGATTGCTCTGGAAGAGGATTGACCGGCGGCGGCTCGTCGCCCCCGGCTACCGAGCATCCAGAGGCAAGCAGTCCGCACGTCAGGACCAGGGCCAGCGACCAAACCGTGTTCCGCGTGTGGGTGTTTCGGTATACGAATCGTTGGAGTGCAGACCTCATGGCAGCTCTCCCTGACCGAGATCGGCGGCGTCAATGTCACGCGCCATATCGTGCCGAACCTTTGCGGACGGCCGGTCGCCACCGTCCCGGCGGAACCTCGAATCCGACCGGTCCTGTTCGTGGTCGAAACGATCAGATAACTGCTCTCACTGAACTCCATTCTACGGACATCCTGCCCATAATCAACATTTGCAAGCCATTTGTGGGGCGGGGCGAAGGGAGCTCAAAGGGCGACCACGGAATGTTCGTACTACCGCCCGCCCACGTCGATACACTACTCGACGCGCAAAGTGGGGATCATTGTACCTGCGCACCCCATTTTGCTGTGAGAAAGGGCTTGATTTTCGCCCGCCAACGGGTATCCTGCTGTTATAATATCGTAGGACGTTCCGGCGAGCTGGCCGGGCGTTCTGTTGTGGCGGGATAGCTCAGTGGTGAGAGCAGCGGAATCATAATCCGCGTGTCGGGGGTTCGAATCCCTCTCCCGCTACCATTATTAGAGACGTTTTTTCGGCGTTGTCGGGACTCTCCGGCGGCGCCGTTTGCATGGGCAGGGAGTACATTTCCGCCCGGCCCTGTCCGGTGTCGGGGTC
>PUPC01000395.1 GCA_003553185.1 Planctomycetota bacterium
ATTGCCCCGGCGGACAGCGTCTGTGTGATCCCCAATGCCGTCGCAGACCCCGGTGTTCCCACCAGCGAGGAGCGTATGGCGGCTCGGGCCGCGCTCCGGTTGCCCCGGGGGGGCAGCCCGGTGGTGGGCACGGTCGGCCGCCTCGCCCGACAGAAAGGAGTCGATGTCTTTCTGCACGCGGCCACTCGGGTGGCCCGGTCTCGGCCCGATACCAACTTCGTCGTCGTCGGGGACGGCCCAGAAAAGAACTCTTTGGAACGGCTGGTCGACTCGCTCGGACTGGGGAAAACCGTGTCGTTTATGGGCCATCGAGATGACGCCGCCGACCTGTGCGCGGCGTTCGACGTGTACTGCCAGCTCTCGCGGTGGGAAGGGCTGCCCTATGCCCTGCTCGATGCGATGGGGCGGGCGATCCCGGTGGTCGCAAGCCCGATCCCGGGCAATACAGACCTGGTCGAGGACGGGCAGACGGGGTTGCTCGCTCGCCGAGCCATGGAGGCCGGCGAGGCAATACTGGCCCTGATTGACGACCGGGAGCGGGCCGACCGGCTGGGCCGGGCCGGCCGGCGGCTGGTGCTCGACCGTCACGCTCTGCCCGAGTTTATCGAGCGGATCTCGTCGCTCTATCGCGGCGATCCGCCTTCCGTCCGCGATCTGTGAGCGGGTCGGCCCTCCTGCGAATCCGCCGAATGGCACGATCGAGTGCAGGGCCGGCCAAAAACCCGGTCAGGTGGCCCTGTTACTTGAGGACGAACCGGTCGATTCCATTTTATTTTCCCGAATCAGTTGAACGTCATTTCCGAACACGATATGATGAGCCACATTATGTTGGCGTCCGGCAAAAGGTTGTTGCGGTTTTTTTCACACAGGCGGAGGTATGATTGATGAGTATGGATGTGCGTTGGTGTGACGAGTTTGTCCGGCTGGACCCGGTGACGGGGAAGGCCATCGACGGGGACGGCCAGGCGTCGGCGTCGCCGCCGGTTACCCTGTCCGCTCCCCGGAACGCGTTTGCCAGCTTCCAACTGCTGGTTGGCCCGATCCCCGAGGGCGACACGGTCAGCGTGTCGGGCGGAGTGCTCCGAACGAGCGGCAAGTCGAAGCTGTCGAGCACACAGTACGACGTATTTGTCGAGTGGTACCAGCGCTACGACGGCCAGTGGTACCCCGAGGTCTGCGTGCCCCAGGACATCGTCGAGGGCTCGACTGCCGACTTTCGCGAGATGAACGGGGTGACCGGGCAGAAGTACGTTGGGTTCTGGGTGGACCTGTTCGTCCCGGCCGACGCGACGCCCGCCGGCTACACCGGCGACGTGACGGTCACGGTCGGAGGCGAGAAGACGAAGGTGCCCGTCGAGCTCCAGGTTACCCGGGGCCGGCTGGCCGACGACTGCTGCCTCGACGTGTCGATGAACAACTACGCGACGGTGCTTTCTCGCGGCTGGCAGGAGCTGCGGGACGATCCCGACCGGCTGACCAGCGAGAAGAACCTCCGCTGCGAGCGGGGCGTGTTCCGCACCGCCCACGATCACCGGATGTTCCTCCATTATCTGCCCTACGGTCATTCGGGCTATGTGCCGCCCACGTTTGCCCCGCCGCTCGAAGGCGAGGGGCCGAACAAGCGCGTCAGCGACTGGTCCGAATGGGACCGGCACTGGGGGCCTTATTTCGACGGGTCGGCGTTCAAGAACACCCGGCGCGGGCCGCAGCCGGTCAAGCGGTTCTACCTGCCGCTCAACCTGCACTGGCCGGCGGACTTCGTGAAGTACTATCAGCCCGGTTACGAGGCCGAGTGGCGGTCGGTCGGCCGAGATATGGCCGAGCACTTCAAGGAAAAGGGCTGGACGGAGACGCATTTCGATTTCTTTCTCAACCACAAGCAGCGGTTCCGCTTCTTCCCCTGGGACACCGAGGAGGCCCGGTTCCTCGAGGATAACGACAACCACCGCTACTTCCGGACCCTGTGGGAGGGCACCTTCGACCACGAGACGACGAAGCCGGTCGTCTTCGACTATACGCTGGGCACGACGTGGACCTACGGGTACGACATCAAGTCGGACTTGAGCGAGTTCGTTGATGTGTATATCGACGGGACGATGAGCATCGTCTGGGATATCGATTGGCTGCCCAAGCTCCACGAGGATGGCAGGCAGGTCTGGGCGTGCACGAACAGCGGCTCGGTTCCAGACTCGCCACGAGCCCCGTTCTTCGTCCCGCTGCAGATGTGGATGCTTGATGTCGACGGGTATATGCCCCGCTGGAGCACCACGGGCGGCTTCGGCCCCGAGGGGATCTACGGGCTGGCCGACAAGGGGGCGACGACGTTCCTCTACTCCGGCGATCCGTTCGGCTCGGAGGAGACGTTCGCCTCGTTGCGTATGAAAGTGCAGCGCCAGGCGCTCCAGATGGCCGACCGGCTGCAGGTCGCCTCCGAGAACATCAAGGGCGGCAAGTCGGAGATCAAGAAGAAGGTGAACCGGACGCTGGGCATCACTCGCGATTCCTGGCTGGTGAAGAAGCCGGATTACGTGGATAAAAAGGAGCCGAAGGACTGGGTCGGTGCGGACTTCGCGACCGAAGAGCCGCCGAACGTGGGCTGGAAGAAGTTCGGCTCGGATCAGTTCCGGGCTGTCCTGGCACTGGCCGAGGAACTGGCTGAGGAGCATAAGTGAGGTCGAGCGGCCGATGGGGCCGGCGTACGGCGTCGGTCCCGGCGGCCTTCTCGGACCGCAAGACACATAGATGACGAACCTGACCACTGAAGGGGCGATAAGATGACCGCAAAAAGAAGAACGAAGTTGACGCTGGATGAGATCAAATCAGAACTGGCAGAGGTTGCTCGCGTCGGCCAGATGTTCATCGACGGCGACGCGTGCCGCAACGTGTACACGCCAGAGTCGCAGACGTTCATGCGCGGCGACGACCTGAACTACGACGCCGAGGTCACCGTGCCGATCAAGAAAGACCTGTTCCGGCTGGAACGGCTGAGCCGCGTTCCGTGTTCGGCAACGCTATGGCGGCAGCGGCCCGACGTGCCCGAGTCCGGAGAAGCTCTGCTCTTCGGCATGCACGGCTCGCCGGAGGGGGCCACGAAACCCTCGAACCGCGGCTATGAACCGCCGGAGATGACTCGCGAGCTCAAGCGCGTTTTTCTCGAGGGGAAAACCGCGTGGAAGACCCGCCGGAATCCTCCCCGTGCTCAGAAACTGATCGAGCGGGGCTGCAGTCAACCGGCGAAAGAAGTTGACAGCAACAAGACGATCCAGTATTTCGTGCCGATCATGGATTCGATGGGCGAGGTCGCCGCTGCTCTCGAGGTCTTCACCGTCGCCACGGGCTAGCCGTTCAGGCAGCGATAGAGCGATGGGCCGGATTGCCGAGCTAGGTCAGGGCGTCTTTTCGTGATGTCGTTCTACTGACCGCGAGACGAGCCGACGGCGGCACCTGTGGTCAATCTTGAAATGATTGAGGAAGTTCCGTTCGACTTGCTTCCGCAGTTTGTCCGCCTCCTTGAAACTGTTTCGCGGCACCGTGATCTGGCCGCCCGCCAGCATCTCGTGCCCCCCGGCGGTCCCCATGTCGGCGACAATCTCTTTGGCCACGTTACTGGCGTTACTCTCCCGCTGAGTGGTCCTTAATGACATATAGAGGACGCCGCGGAACAACCCTTCGCAGAGTACCCAGTCCGCGCCCTCGAGACGCATCAGCAGGTCGGCCACTTCCCCGGTCATGTCCGGGTTGATTGTCCGGCCCAGCCAGCAGACCGCGGTGTTCTGATAAGTTCGTGTGTCGTGCAGGCCCCGGGAGACGGCGGTGAAATACTCGCGGGGCTCCTGGGTGTTTTCGATGTGCGATAGATACCGCTTGTTTGCCTGCGGATACAGCTGGGTGAACACCGCGATGTCGGCGTCAGATGTCGCCCGGCCGAACTCCTGGGTGTCGGATTGTATGCCGTAGAGCAGGGCCGTCGCCAGCGGGGTGGGCAGTTCGAGGTCCGACTCGAACAGGTACTCGGCGATGATTGTCGAGGTGGCACCGTAGTGGGCGCGAATATCGGAGAACTCGACTTGGCGCGTGCTCTCCGCCCACTCGTGGTGGTCGATGACCACATCGACCCTCTGCTCGTCGTTCACCGGATTATTCCCGAAGACCGGTTGGGTATCGACCATTGTGACGAGGTCGTACTGTTCCAGATCGAGCTCATCAGCATTGCGCATCTTGAGCCCGAGGTATTTGAGCATCATCCGGTTCTCGGACCGCCCGACGATGCCGGAGTGGGCAATCGTCGTCTCACACCCGGCGGCCTCCTTCAGCAACAGGCGCAACCCGCCCGCACTGGCGATGGCGTCCGGGTCCGGGTTGTCCTGCAGGAGGATCAGGGCCTTTTTGCGGCCACGAACAAGCTTCTTAAGCTTTCGGAGTTGCTCCTTTGTCGATGGCCGGTGGGCCACTCTTACTCCTCATTGATGGCATCGACAGGACACTCGGATATGCATGCACCGCACTCGGTGCAGGTGGCCTGGTCGATGACAGCGACGTCGTCTTCCATCGAAATTGCTTCGACGGGGCAAACCTCGACACAGTTCTCACATCCTACGCATTCTTCGGGATTGACTTTGACCATCTACTTTCCTCCTTAGAGTAAAAAAAACGAAACCGTTTGCGTCTTCAGTCCGAGCGTTCGGACTCTTATGGATTGTGGGGATTCTTGGCCCCGGCGTCAAGTGCCTTCTGCTGATCTGCGAGATTTTGCAGGGAAATATCATCCAGAAGACCGTTCAAGACCTCGGCCATACGCGTCCAGAGCTCATGTGTAACACATTGCCCGACTTGCGGGCAGGCGTCTGGATCATCGACGCAATGCACCGGACCCAGCGGGCCCTCGACGGCACGGATTACCTCTCCGACGGTGATCTCCGACGGGTCGCGCCGCAGCCGATAGCCCCCCTTGCTGCCGCGTGTCCCCTTGACGATATCCGCCTTGCGCAGCCGGGCGAAGATATGCTCCAGGTACCGCTTCGAGATGTCCTGGTTGTCCGCAATCCGGTCTATGGACAGGGGGCCGTTGTGATAAGAGCCCACAAGCTCGAGCATCGCCCGGCAAGCATAACGACCACGTGTTGAAAGCTTCATCGGCACACCTCCGCATAAAAACCCACTGACTTGGGGTTGATTGTAAGCCCGAAAACCGAACAAGTCAAGCGGAAATGGCTCGGATTCCGGAAGCCAATCCGGCGGCGTTCGCCTCGAACTCCGGTCGGGGCTGTTAATCCCCCAGGTCGCGTATTTCGATATGGCTGAAGTTGACGCGGGTCTGGTAGCCGCCTATGCCGATGCGTTCGACGTGCAGCGGGTCGGGATCGGTCCAGCGGAGGACCTCGATCCCGTTGATGAGCACTCGGATGTCGCCGCCTCGTTTGCTGAGCGAGATATGGTTCCGCCGGGGCCGATACGGGGCGTGTCCGCCAACATACCGGATGGGGAATTCGTTATCCTGCTCGACGACGGCCACCTCTTCGTCCTTGCGATAGAGGACCGTTGCGGACCGGTCACGGGCGTTTACCTCGAGCCGGTAGCCCGGCTTGTCCTCGCCGGCGGCCAGGTGCAGACATATGTTGTCGAACGGATAGTGGACGTGGCTGGGGCGTTTGCTCCAACCGAACCATTCGGTGTTCTCCTCGATATTGAAAGCGACCAGCACGTCCGGGCCGAACTCCCGCTTATTCCATAATACACCGTCGCCTTCCGGTGCGATCAGCGAGATCCAATTGGATGCGACAGCGCAGGCGACGCCCGCGTGGTCCTGCCACTGTTCCCCCTTCCGCCACCAGTCGGTCTCGCGGCGGTCGAAGGCGTACAGCACCCCGTCCGGCTGCTCGCGGGGCACGAGAAATTCGATGTCGTCGAAGAAAGCCCGGCCGTCGAGAATACGCAGCAGAACGGCGCTGTCGTCGCTTCGATCGAACGTCGCCGTTTTCGGCGGGCCGTCGCCCATCTGCGCCTCGAGTTGCGTACCGGTTGTCCGCACGGTGACCTGTTGCCATTCTCCGGAATCGGGCAGTTCGAGGTGAATGCCGGCGTAGTCTTCATCGGGCGGCGCTGCGGCGAAGCGGACCGGGACGCCATCGTCGTCACCGCTGTAGAAGCACCATTCGGCAACGGCGTCTTCTTCGAGCTTGACCCTGAACCGGAGCAGGAAATCGCTCAGCATTCTCTGCGAATAGACGAGTTCGGCGTTCGGGCCGCGGCCAGCCAGCCGACCATCAGCGACCTGCCAGCGCCCTGTCCGTCGCACCCAAACCGCGTTGTCGCCGCGTCCGACCAGAGGAAGGTACTGCTGCCTCCGGCGCAATGTATCGGCGTCGGGCGACTCGCGCATCTCCTCCCATTCCTCATCGGTGAAATCGAGATAGTCCGAGGGGTCCTCGATTCGGGGCTCGGTGAAATGGTACGGGCCGATCCGGTAATAGTCGGTTTTGTCTTCTCTATAACTGATTGCCACCCGGTGCAACCGGAGCGATGATCCGCCGGCCGAGAACTCGGCGAAGTGAACGGGTCGACTCGGGCGGTGGAACTCGACTCCCGCCCGCGTTTCGGTCATCACCTCGCGGACCGGCAGGCCCGTGTCTTGCGTTCTTATCGTTCCTCTTTCCCCGATGAGTGCGATATCACCGTCGGTCGGACGGGTCCAGGATGCATCGTCGGCGACGACCCACGGGATTCGCTGTGTGTCGCCATCGTCGGCGATCCACGGTATCTCGGTGACGGCCGCGTCGTCG
>PUPC01000165.1 GCA_003553185.1 Planctomycetota bacterium
CCGCCCGTTCCGGATATACGTGCGCCGGACCCGCCGGCCGAACCCGCAGACGACCTGATAGACCGTTGAACCGGTCCGCTCGGCGATGTCGGCGGCAGTGATGCGCTGGCGGCCCGACTGGCCCATCACGACGACCGGGTCGCCGATCCGGACGCCGGGCAGGTCGGTGACGTCGGCGACCGCACAGTCCATCATCACCGGCCCGACCAGCGGGACGCTGCGGCCGCTGATCAGCACGTGCCCCCGGCCGGCCGGCGGGACGCGGAGCCCGTCGGCATAGCCCATCGGTACCGTCGCCAGCCGGGTGGGCCGCCGGGCGACGAACCCCCGGCCGTATCCGACGCTCTTGCCGGGCCCGACCTCCTTCACCGCGATCACCCGGCTCTGGACGCTCATCGCCGGGACCAGATCGATCTCGCCCGCCACGTGGTCGGACGGGGCCAGCCCGTACAGGGTGATCCCCTGCCGGACCATGTCGAAGTGGGAGCTGCGGAGGGTGAACAGGGCGCCGCTGTTGGCGGCGTGGATGCGGCCCGGCTGGATGTCCCGGCTGAGCATCTGATCGATGAGCCGGCCGAACCGGTCGAGCTGCTCGTGGCAGAAGCTCTTGTCGGCGAGCGACGAGGTCGCCAGGTGGGTGTAGGTCCCCTCGAGATGGAGCGTCGGGGACAGCTCGATGTGCTCGGCCAGCTCGAGCGCCTCATCGGGCGGCACCCCGTCCCGCGACATCCCGGTGTCGACCAGCAGGTGAACGGCCGACGACCCGCCCAGCGATTCGGCCTCCTCGACCATCGGCCAGAACAGCTCGCCGGGGGAGACCGACAGCGAGATGCTTCGCCCGAACGCCGGAGCGATCTCCTCGCGGAGGCAGGAACCGATGACCACGATGGGGACGCGAAGCCCGGCGTCCCGGAGCTCGACCGCCTCGGCGACCGTCGCTACCCCGAGGGCGGCGGCACCGCCCGACACGGCGGCGTGGGCCACCTCGACCGCCCCGTGCCCGTAGGCGTCGGCCTTGACCACGGCCATCACGCCGACCGACCCGCCGACCCGGACTTGTGCGTAACGGAGGTTGTGGGTGATCGCGTCCAGGTCTATGTCGGCCCGGACTCGTTCTGCGACTGTTCCCATTTGATCTCGGCCTGTGGGCGGCGGAGATATCGCGGCTCGAGCGCCGCGGGGTCCTCGCCCCCCTGTTCTTCGAATAACTGTCGTCCGATGACGCCCGCGTACCGGGCCTGCGGCGTCCACATCGCCTCGTCCTCGACGATCTCCCCCGCCCCGGAGAACACGTCGCGGTACCGGCGCAGGCCGGTCCCCACCACCTTTGTTCCCGGCTCGAGGAGCGCGGCGACCTCGGCGGGCGGAGCCACCAGGTCGCCCTCGAGCTTTCGGTGGCCCGGGCCATACAACGCCGCGTACACCCGCCGCAGGTGGGCGTCGGTGACCACGCACAGCCGGTCGAACTCCCGCACATTGCGGGCGATCACGTCGAGCGACGAGACCGGGACGACCGGGGCGCCCGTCTCGGTGCAGAACACCTTGACGAAGGTGAGGCCGATCCGCAGCCCGGTATATGAGCCCGGCCCGGCCCCGACCGCCACCAACTCGACCTCGCCCTTGCGGGGCCCGAGGACCCGGCCGATGCAGGGCAGCAGGTCCTGGCTGTGCCGCAGCTCCTCGCCGAGACGTTCCTCGCGGATCACCTGTTCGTCTTCGAGCAGGGCGACGGAGCCGGTCCGGCTCGATGTTTCGACGGCCAGGATGTACAAGGCGGCTCCCGGGTTTGAACGCGGCGGCGACGGCGCTGCCCGATCCCACGAGCGAACGGGCACCGCCGGAAATGACGGCACATTTCTCCATTTCGACATGATGCGGCGAAAACTTTAACCATTCTCGCACGGCGGGCGGACCGCGGCCCGAGGTACCTGGAGCGGGGGATGTCAGTCGGTCGGGGGGACGATGAACGTAAGCCGGTCGTCGATCATGCGGATGGCCAGGTCGTCACATCCGAAGAAATCTCCGTCGACCTGGAAGGGGGCCAGGCCGCCTGCTCGCAGGTTGATGGTTCGCCCCTGCACGTGCCGCACGGCCCGATGGCTGAGAAGCCGGTGACGGAACGCGCCCCAGCCCCGCCGGAGCAATGTGAACCGGGTCTTGCCGCCGATGAGGCAGACATCGAGCAGGTCGGAGGTCGGGTCGGCGTCGGGCACCATCACGAACGGACCGCCGAACGACCGCACGTTGGCGATGAGCACGTGGGGGCTGCTGCCGACCGGCTCGCCGTCCACGGTAACGTCGATGTCGGGGCAGGAATACCGGAGCAGCACGTGGAGGATGGGCAGCAGGTAGGAGAGCTTGCTCACCGGCCCGTTCCGGGTCTGCTCGAACCGCCGGGCGACGGCCGCGTCGAACCCGCCGCCGACGAACAGGACGAACCGCCGGCCGTTCACCACGCCCAACGCCAGCTCGACCGTCCGGCCGGCGGCGACCGCATCGCACACCGCGTCCGCCTTCGGCCGGATGCCGAACTCCTTGGCCAGTACGTTGCCCGTGCCCGTGGGGAACAGAGCGACGGGGATGTCTTTCCCGGCCAGCCCGTTGACCACCTCGTTGACCGTGCCGTCGCCCCCGACACAGAGGATGGCCGAGACCTCGGCCGGGTCCGCCCGCTCGGCCGCCTGCTGCCCGTCGCCGGGCGCCTCTGTCGAGACGGTCTCGGCCTCGATGCCCCGCTCTTCGAGCCCCTCGGCCAGGCGCGGGGCCGCGCGGCGGCCCTTCGACCGGCCGGAGACGGGGTTGACCACGATCAGGCAGCGTTTGCTCATTGGCCTCGATCCCGGGTGGACTCCTGTTCACACCGCCGAGATGGTACCATCCGGCCGCCACAAAATCAAAGCGGAGCCCGGGCAGTCGCAAGGCCGTGGCGGGCGCAGCACGCCTCTTTGCAGCCGTGAACACCGCAGCGCGGCCGGCTCTTCGGGCTCCGCCCTTGACGCCGCCCCCGGCCGTCGATATAACCCCACTATGCTTGCCGGTAGTGAGATAACCAGTCCAATCGGGCGGTTCTCGGGCTGTCGCAGCCCGGCGGCCTGCCCGCGCCTGCCCGGCCCCGTCGGGCCGCTCCCCCGGGAGGCCACCCCCTTATGCGGCATGCCCCGGGCCCGCACGGGCCCTCTCCGATAGACAGGCGTCACAAGGTACAACGGACAGTGGATTGAGCAGGAGGCCCCGCCGATGGGCAAGACGGTTGCCGAGATAAACGAGAAGATCAGGGATGGTGCCGCCGTGGTCGTCACGGCGGAGGAGATCATCGATATTGTTGCCGACCGGGGCGTGGCCCAGGCCGCCCGCGAGGTCGACGTGGTGACCACGGGCACGTTCGGGCCGATGTGCTCGTCGGGGGCCTACCTCAACGTGGGCCACAGCAAGCCGAAGATCAAGCTCGGCGGCGGAACGGTCACCCTGAACGGTGTGGAGGCGTATGCCGGGTTCGCCGCAGTCGACCTGATGATCGGGGCGACCGCGCTGCAGATGGACGACCCGCGGAACCGCGTCTTCCCCGGCGCGTTCGAGTACGGCGGCGGGCACGTCATCGAGGAACTGGTCGCCGGGAACGAGGTCGAGCTCGTCGCCTCGACCTACGGGACGGACTGCTACCCCCGCAAGAAGCTGGCCACCAGAATCCGCCTCGAGGACCTCAACGAGGCGGTCCTCTTCAACCCCCGGAACGCCTACCAGAACTACAACTGCGCGGTGAATCTCTCGGACAAGCCCATCTACACCTATATGGGCATTCTCAAGCCGAACCTGGGCAACGCCAGCTACTGCAGCGCCGGCCGGCTGTCGCCGCTATTGAACGATCCGCTGTACCGGACGATCGGGATCGGGACCAACGTGTTCCTCGGCGGCGGGACCGGGCGGGTCGCCTGGTGGGGCACCCAACACGATCCCGAGGTCCCCAGGTCCGAGGCGGGAGTTCCACGCGGCGGGGCGGGCACGCTCGCCCTCATCGGCGACCTGAAGAAGATGTCATCCCGCTACCTCGTCGGTGTGTCCCTGCGCGGATACGGCGCCTCCCTGAGCGTGGGGATCGGTGTGCCCATCCCCGTGCTCGACGAGGACGTCTGCCGGTTCACCGCCGTCACCGACGCCGATATCACCGCCCCCATCGTCGATTACGGCCGGGCCTACCCGAACGCCACGGGCGAGATCATCGGCGAGGTGAGCTACGAGGAACTGCGGACCGGGAAGATCACGGTGAACGGACACGAGGTGCGGACCGCATCGCTTTCCAGCTATCCGAGGGCGGTCGAGATCGCCGAGACGCTGAAACAGTGGATCGCCGACGGCCGGTTCCTCCTCTCCCAGCCCGTCCAGCCGCTCCCACGGCCCGGCGATGGGTACACCTTCAGGCCGCTTAAAGAACGGCCACCGGCGAACGACACGGAAAACGCCGGTACGGACTGCTGAACTGCCCCCGATTTCGGCCGAAGATTCATCTGTGCGGGATGCTTGCGGCATGCGCCGCGGGCGTCTATAATCCGATCTATGGGCGATGAAGGACGATTGGAGCGAGTGATGGCCAACGCGACAGCCGGCCGCCGGCATGTCCCGGTGGACCAGGTGGGCCTGGACCTCTTTTTCGATACCATGCCGAACCTCGGCGCGTCGGACCTCCACATGAAGGTGGGCCGGCCGATCATGATGCGGATCAGCGGAGTGCTTCGCCCGCTGGACATGCCCGAGATCACCGCAGAACAGTCGGAGGCGCTCTGCTGCTCGATCCTCACCGAGTCACAGCAGGAGCAGCTCGAACAGATCGGCAGCGTGGACCTCGCCTACTCGACCGAGGCCGGATGCCGCGTCCGGGTGAACATCTTCTACCAGCGGGGCACCCTCAGCTTGGCCGCCCGGTATGTCAACGCGACGGTCCCCGGCTTCGACGAACTGATGCTGCCGGCCGGGCCGCTCAAACGGCTGTGCGCCTCGGAATCCGGCCTGATCGTCATCGCCGGGGCGACCGGTGCCGGGAAATCCACATCCCTGGCCGCGATGATCGACCACATCAACCACTCCCGAAAATGCCATATCCTCACACTGGAAGACCCCATCGAGTACCTGTTCGAGGACGATCTGGCGATCATCAACCAGCGGGAGATCGGGATCGACGCCGACTCGTTCGACAGCGGACTCAAGTACGCACTGCGAGAGGACCCCGACGTGATCCTCATGGGCGAGATGCGAGACGCCGAGACGGTCACCACCGCGCTCAGCGCCGCCGAGACCGGCCACCTCGTCTTCGGCACGCTCCACGCCAACACCGCCCCCCAGACCATCGACCGCCTGCTCGACCTGTTCCCGGGCGACAAACAGTCCCAGATACGAAAAGGCCTGGTCTTTAACCTCCGGGCTATCATCTGCCAGCGCCTGCTCCGATGCACCAAGAAGAACCGACAGCGAGTCCCCGCCCTCGAGGTCATGATCACCAGCGCCGCCGTGCGAAAATTGATCAGCGAAGGCAAGGACGAAGAAATCTACCAAGTGATGAGGGACTCATCCGGCGAAGGGATGGTCGATTTCACCCACAGTATCTATCAACTCGTCCAGAACAACCTGGTGACCCGCCGCGAGGCCGTCGCGAGGGCCCCTAACCCCGACGCCCTCCAATCACTGCTCGACGGACTCGAAATCATCTGACCCATGCCAAATCCCCGACGTAACCGGTACGCTGCGATCTTCGACGTGGATGGTGTGCTCGTGGACAGCGAGCCGCTGCATCGCGAGGCCTGGGAGCACGTGTTCGGGCGACGCGACGTGGTGGTCGCCGACGAGGACTACGCCTGGAGCATCGGGCGGCGGGACGTCACGTTCGCCGGAGTGGTCCGCGACAAGTTCGGCCTGCCGGACTCGGCCGAATCGCTGCGGGACGAGAAGATCGACTTCTACCTCAAGCTGCTCGCCGACCGGTCCGAAACGTTCGACGGCATCCCCGAACTGGTGCGGACGCTGTCGGCGGACCGGCGGATCGGCATCACCAGTTCCGCCCACCTGCCGGCCGTCGAAATCGTGCTCAGGCGCTTCCGCCTGGCCCCGTACTTCGAGGCGATCGTCACCAACGAGACCGTCGCCAACCACAAGCCGCACCCCGAGCCGTACCAGACCTGCGCCCGGGCGCTGGAGGTCGAGCCGGCCGACTGCGTCGCCTTCGAGGACTCGGTCACCGGCGTCGCATCGGCCCGTGCCGCCGGGATGCGGGTGATCGCCCTGACCACGACGTTCTCCGCCGCCGAGCTGGCCGAGGCCGATGCCGTGGTCGATTCCGTGGCCGACACCGCCGAGATCGTGCGTCTTGCCGGCGACCTGCTCGCACTGCCCACCCCCTGACCGCCCCCTGTTGCCCGCATCGCCGCGCGAAGCTTCTGACCCTCTCACCGGGAGGGAGGGGTCGGCAGCGGGTCAGGTGTAGTTGTAGCCGTAGCGCGGCAGGGGGACGGGCAGCCCGTGCTCCAGGGCCGCGCCCAGTTCGCCCGCGCCGTCGAGCATCTGGGCAGTCTCGCCGCTGATGTCCCCGAAGAACAGCCGGGCCAGGCATTCCGCAGGCAGTTCGATCTCGTCGTCGCCCAGCCGGAACCGGGCGCCCTCTGCATCGGTCGGCTCGACCTCGACGTGCGCGGCGGGGGCCGGCAGGTGCGGCCGCAGCTTCTCGAACAGGGCCCCCGGGCGAAGCACCTTGACCGTCCGCCAGAAGTCCGTGGGCTCC
>PUPC01000400.1 GCA_003553185.1 Planctomycetota bacterium
ATCAAGCTGAAGCGGGGCACCGGGCTGGTCTCGCAGGTGTTCGACCGGAGCGATTTCGGATCGCTTCTCGCTGGCCGGGCCGCCATTGGCCACAACCGATACTCGACGACCGGCCTGTCGAACGTGGGCAACGCCCAGCCGATCCGGGTCCAGTTCAAACGCGGCCCCATCGCCGCCGCCCACAACGGCAACCTGGTCGATGCGGCGAAGCACCGCCGGGTGATGGAGGAGCAGGGCTCGATCTTCCAGACCACGAGCGACAGCGAGGTCGTGCTCCACCTTATCGCCCGGTCGGATGGAGAGAGCATCCCCGAGATGGTGCTCGATGCGCTGAGCCGGGTCGACGGCTCGTACTCGTTCCTGTTCCTCACGCCCGACCAGCTCGTCGCCGCCCGCGATCCCCAGGGCTTTCGTCCGCTCTGCCTGGGCCGGCTGGATAACGCGATGGTGGTGGCCTCCGAGACCTGTGCGTTCGACATCATGGGCGCCCATTACATCCGCGACATCGAGCCGGGCGAGGTCCTGGTCATCGACGGGCGCGGTCTCGACTCGCTCCGGCTGCCGCAGGCCGACCGGCTCTCCCATTGCATCTTCGAGTTCATCTATTTCTCGCGGCCCGACAGCCAGGTGTTCGGCGAGCCGGTGGACAAGATTCGCCGCCGGCTCGGCTGCCTGCTCGCCGAGGAGCACCCCTGCCCCGACGCCGACATCGTCATCTCGGTGCCCGACTCGGCGAACACCGCCGCGCTCGGCTATGCCGAGGCGTCGGGCACCCGGTTCGAGATCGGCCTGATCCGCAACCACTACATCGGCCGCACGTTTATCGCCCCCGAACAGAACATGCGCGACCGGGACGTGCGGGTCAAATACAACACTGTCGCCGGGGTGCTGCGTGGGCGGAAGGTGGTGATGATCGACGATTCGATCGTGCGGGGGACCACCCTGCGGAAGCTGGTCCGCCTGGTCCGCAGCGGGGGTGCGGCCGAGGTACACGTCCGGGTGAGCTCGCCGCCCATATGCTCGCCCTGCCATTTCGGGATCGATATCTCGCAGAAGGCGGAACTCATCGCCGCCAACCACGACACCGAGGAGGTCCGTGCGTTCGTCGGGGCCGACTCCCTCCGGTATCTGTCGGTCGATAAGCTGCGCCGGGTGGTCGATCGGCCCGAGGACTTCTGTTTCGCCTGCTTCACCGGGGATTACCCGGCCCCGACGCCGCGGGCGTTCGACAAGAACATGTTTGCAAACGGGACTGAGGAATAATGGCCGACTCGACGGCGATGCTCGCATTGGAAGACGGGACCGTGTACACCGGCCGGGCGTTCGGCGCTCGCTGCGAACGCGAGGGCGAGGTGGTGTTCAACACCAGCATGACCGGCTACCAGGAGGTGATCACCGACGCCTCGTACCACGGTCAGATCGTGACGATGACCTACCCGCTGATCGGCAACTACGGGATCAACGACGAGGACAACGAATCGTGGCGGCCCTGGGTCGCGGGGTTCGTGGTCCGCGAACTCAGCCGGACGGTCAGCAACTGGCGGGCCACCACCGACGTGCATACGTTCCTGTCGGAGCACGGCGTGCCCGGCATCCAGGGGATCGACACCCGGGCGCTCACCCGCCACATCCGCGAGGCCGGGGCGATGAAGGCGGCCATCTCGACCGACGAGCCGGACGCCGAACGCCTGGTGCGAAAGGCGAAGGAGTCGCCGGGGCTCGTCGGGCGCGACCTGGTCCGAGAGGTCACCTGCGAAAAGCCGTTCGAGTGGACCGACGGCGTGACCGGCGACGAGCCGTTCCGGGTGGTCGTCATTGATTGCGGGCTGAAGTACGGGATCCTGCGGCGGCTGGTCCGGTTCGGATGCCGGCCGCTGGTGGTCCCGGCGAGAACCGGGGCCGACGCCATCCGGGAGCTCGAGCCGGACGGGGTTCTCCTGTCGAACGGTCCCGGCGACCCGGCCGCCGTGCCATACGTAGTCGACACGGTCCGCGAGCTGATCGAGCCGGCCACCGACCGTGAAATCCCCGTGTTCGGCATCTGCCTCGGCCACCAGATGCTCGGCCAGGCGCTGGGCGGCAAGACGTTCAAGCTGAAGTTCGGGCACCACGGGGCGAACCATCCGGTCCGCGACATCCGGACGGGCCGGGTGGCCATCACCGTGCAGAACCACGGGTTCTGCGTCGATATCGACTCGCTGCCCGCGGGGGCGCACGAGCTGACCCACCTCAACCTGAACGACGAAACGCTGGAGGGCATCAAGTGCTCCGACCGGCCCGTGTTCTCGGTTCAGTTCCACCCCGAGGCGTCGGCCGGCCCGAACGACGCTGAATACCTGTTCGGCGAGTTCGTGAACCGGATGAAGGAGCGGGCGTGACGGCCCGCGATATGGGCATTGACAAGAGCGTGACACGGAGGACACAGTGCCGCGACGCGACGACATCCACAAGATTCTGATTATCGGCTCCGGCCCGATCATCATCGGGCAGGCCTGCGAGTTCGACTACTCCGGCTCCCAGGCGTGCAAGGTCCTGCGGGCCGACGGGTACGAGGTCGTGGTCATCAACAGCAATCCGGCCACGATTATGACCGACACGACGATGGCCGACGTGACCTATGTCGAGCCGATCGTCCCCGACGTGGTCGAGGCGGTGATCGCCCGGGAGAAGCCAGACGCCCTGCTGCCCACCGTCGGCGGCCAGACCGGGCTGAACGTGGCCGAGGAGCTCGCCCGGCGCGGTGTGCTCGCCGAGCACGGGGTGGAGATGATCGGCGCCTCGCCCGAGGCGATCTCGAAGGCGGAATCGCGCGACGAGTTCAAGGCCACGATCAACGAGCTCGGCTACAAGATGGCGGCCAGCGGGATCGCCCAGACGATGGAGGAGGCGGAGGCCATCCTGGACGAGATCGGGCTGCCGCTCATCATCCGGCCCAGCTTCACCATGGGCGGCTCGGGCGGCGGGGCCGCCTACAACGTCGAGGAGTTCCACCAGCTCGTCCAGCGCGGACTCGATGCCAGCCCGACCACCCAGGTGCTGGTCGAGCAGTCGGTCATCGGCTGGAAGGAGTTCGAGCTCGAACTGATGCGGGACCGCAACGACAACGTGGTCATCGTCTGTACCATCGAGAACTTCGACCCGATGGGCATCCACACCGGCGACAGCATCACCGTGGCCCCGGCCCAGACGCTGACCGACCGCGAGTACCAGCTGATGCGGGACGCGGGGCTCGACATCATCCGCGGCATCGGCGTCGAGACCGGCGGCTCCAACATCCAGTTCGCCATCAACCCGGCCGACGGCGAGATGCTGATCATCGAGATGAACCCCCGGGTGTCGCGCAGCTCGGCGCTCGCCTCGAAGGCGACCGGGTTCCCGATCGCCAAGATCGCCGCGAAACTCGCCGTGGGATATACCCTGGACGAAATCCAGAACGATATCACCCGCGAGACCCCCGCCTGCTTCGAGCCGGCCATCGACTACTGCGTGACCAAAATCCCGCGGTTCACCTTCGAGAAGTTCACGGCGGCAAGGCCGGTTCTCACCACTGCCATGCAGTCGGTCGGCGAGGCGATGGCGATCGGCCGCACGTTCAAGGAATCGCTCCAGAAGGCGCTGCGTTCGCTGGACATCGGGGTCAACGGCCTGGACGACGTGGTCGCCGAGCAGACGGCCCAGGGGCTGCGCTCGCTGCTCGCCGTGCCGGGGCCCGAGCGGCTGTTCGCGATCAAGCGGGCCTTCCAGCAGGGGATGGCCCTCGACGAGGTCCACCAACTGTCGCACATCGACCGGTGGTTCCTAGACAACATCCTCCAGATCGTCGAGCTCGAGCACGAGCTCAAGCAGGCGGCGGAGGTGGGGCCGGAGCTTCTGCGGCGGGCCAAGGAATACGGGTTCAGCGACCTGCAGCTCGCCGGTCTGCTCGGCTCGACCGAGGTCGAGGTCCGGGCGATGCGCAAACAGTTCGGGCTGGCCCCGGTGTACAAGTCCGTCGACACCTGCGCGGCCGAGTTCGAGGCGTTCACGCCCTACTACTATTCGACCTATGAGCAAGAGAACGAGAGCTAGCGGCGAGCGGCCGGCCGCCCGGATCGACCCGTTGGGCGAGCCGAGCGAGATGGTGGCCATCATCGACTTCGGGTCGCAGTACACCCAGCTCATCGCCCGCCGCATCCGCGAGCTCGGCGTCTATTCCGAGATCCTGATGCCCGACGTGTCGGCCAACATCCTCGCCCGGCGCGGGCCGGCCGCGATCATCCTCTCCGGCGGGCCAGCCAGCGTCCACCACCCCGACAGCCCGACCTGCGATCCGGACATCTTCGAACTCGACGTGCCCGTGCTCGGCATCTGTTACGGGATGCAGTTGATGGCCCGGACGCTCGGCGGGCGGGTGCTGGGGGCGGACGCCGCCGAGTACGGCCACACGTCCATCGAGGTGAGAGACCGCAGCGGGCTGTTCCACGGGCTGGCCGACCGGCTGGCCGTGTGGATGAGCCACGGCGACCGGGTCGAAGAGCTCCCCCCCGGGTTCCGGGCCACGGCGACCAGCCCCGGCTCGCCGGTCGCAGCGATGGCCGACCCCGACCGCAGGCGGTACGGCCTCCAGTTCCATCCCGAGGTGGTCCACACCCCCGACGGGACCGAGATGCTCGCCAACTTCCTCTTCCGGATCGCCGGCTGCCGGGGCGACTGGACGATGGCCTCGTTCGTCGAGGCGGAGGTCGCCGGGCTGCGCGAGACAGTCGGCGACGACCGGGTGCTGTGTGCGATGAGCGGCGGGGTCGATTCCTCGGTCCTCGCCTGCCTGCTCGATCGGGCGATCGGCGACCGGCTGCAATGCGTGTTCGTCGATAACGGGCTGCTCCGAAAGGGCGAGGCGAGCGAGGTGGCCGACACGTTCCGCGAACACCACAAGCTGAACCTGGAGTGCATCGACGCGTCGGACGAGTTCCTCAGGGCGCTGCGGGGCGTACACAGCCCCGAGCGGAAGCGGCGAATCATCGGCGAGACGTTCATCCGCGTGTTCGAGCGGGCGGTCGGCGAGCTGGGCGAGTTCAAATACCTCGCCCAGGGGACGCTCTACCCCGACGTGGTCGAGAGCCATTCGGCGTTCGGCGGCCCGTCGGCGGTCATCAAGACCCACCACAACGTCGGCGGGCTGCCTGAGCGAATCGGGTTCGACCTCATCGAACCGTTCCGCCACCTGTTCAAGGACGAGGTCCGCAAGGTGGGCGAGGAGCTTGGCCTGCCCCGGCGGGTGATCTGGCGGCACCCGTTCCCCGGCCCCGGTCTGGCCGTCCGGGTGATCGGCCCGGTGACACGGAAGAAGCTGCGGCTGCTCCGGGAGGCCGACGCGGTCTTCATCGACGAGTTGCGGCAGGCCGGCCTGTACGACGAGGTGTGGCAGGCGTTCGCCGTGCTCCTCTCGGGCAAGGCGGTGGGGGTGATGGGCGACGAGCGGACCTACGCCGGGGTCGTCGCACTCCGGGCCGTTACCAGCCGCGACGGGATGACCGCCGACTGGGCCCGGCTGCCACACGAGGCCGTCGGCCGGGCCGCGAACCGCATTATGAACGAGGTGGACGGCGTGAACCGGGTGGTCTATGACATCAGCTCGAAGCCGCCCGGGACCATCGAATGGGAATGAGCGCCCACGCTCGACGGGAGGAGAAATGACCAGATACGTGTTCGTGACGGGCGGGGTCGTGTCCTCGCTGGGCAAGGGGATCACCGCCGCCTCCACCGGCTGCCTGCTCCAGTCCTACGGGCTGCGGGTCAACATGCTCAAGATCGATCCCTACCTGAACGTCGATCCGGGCACGATGAGCCCGTACCAGCACGGCGAGGTGTTTGTGACCGACGACGGGGCCGAGACCGACCTCGACCTCGGCAACTACGAGCGATACCTCGACCGGAACATGGGCCGGATCAACAACATCACCACCGGCTCGATCTACGACACCATCCTGACGAAGGAACGTCGGGGCGATTTCCTCGGCGGGACCGTCCAGATCATCCCCCACGTCACCGACGAGATCAAGACCTGCATCCGGCGGCTCGGCCCGCGCCACGACGTGGTCATCGTCGAGGTCGGCGGGACGACCGGCGACATCGAGGGGCTGCCCTTCCTCGAGGCCATCCGCCAGATGCGGACCGACGTCGGGCCCGGGCGGGTCTGCTACGTCCACGTCACACTGGTCCCCTACCTGCGGGCCGCCCGCGAGCTGAAGACCAAGCCGACCCAGCAGAGCGTGGCCAAGCTGCGCGAGATCGGCCTGCAGCCCGACGCCATCATCTGCCGGACCGAAAAACCGCTCTCCGGCGAGATCAACCGGAAGATCGCCCTCTTCTGCAACGTGCCCGAGCACGCCGTCATCGAGGAACTCGACGTGCAGACCTCGATCTACGAAATCCCCGGCTACCTCGAACGGCTCGGCCTGGGCCGGATTCTCCTCGATAAGCTGGGGCTGGAGAAAAAAACCGGTCCGAACGGCACCCTCGAACAGTTCGACCGGTACGTCCAGACCATCCGCTCGGCCTCCGACACCGTGACCATCGGCGTGGCCGGCAAGTACACCCGGCTCAAGGACGCCTATAAGAGCATCTGGGACGCACTCATCCACGCCGCCACCGCACACCGGGCCGGCGTCGAGATCCGCTATGTGGATGTCGAAGGGAAGGACCTCGAAGCGGAGTTGAGCCGGGTCGACGGCATCCTGGTCCCCGGCGGGTTCGGCGATCGGGGCAGCGACGGCAAGATCGAGGCGGTGCGCTACGCCCGCGAGCACGGCGTCCCCTTCCTCGGCCTGTGCCTGGGGATGCAGATCGCGGTCATCGAGTTCGCCCGCAACGTCTGTGGACTCGAAGCGGCCAACAGCACCGAGTTCGACCCCGACACCCCGCACCCGGTCATTCACCTGCTGCCCGACCAGCACGGGGTCGAGGACAAAGGAGCGACCATGCGGCTCGGGGCGTACCCCTGTACTTTGCGGAAGGGCACGTTTGTCAGCCGGGCGTACCGGACGGGCCGCATCTCCGAGCGACATCGCCACCGCTATGAGTTGAATAACGACTACCGCAGCAAGTTGGAGGAGCACGGGATGATCGTGGCCGGCGAGTACACCGAGGGCCGGCTCGGCGAGATCGTCGAGGTGCCCGACCACCCGTGGTTTGTCGCCACCCAGTTCCACCCCGAGTTCAAAAGCCGCCCCCTCCGGCCGCACCCGCTGTTCCGAGCATTCATCGGCGCGTGCATCGAACGAAGGCAGGAGCCCGGGCGGCCGGGGCAATAGCCGAGCCCACTCGGGGCCGTCAGTCCGTCCCGGGCGCCTCGTCGTCATCGTCTTCTGCCCGATCGACCTCGTCCTGCACGTCCTCCGGCACGTCGAACACGCCTTCGAGGTCCGGTTCGGTGTCCAGATCGGTCACTTGGAGGATGAACGTCATGAACTCGGTCTCGATGTACCAGGCCATCGGCCAGCCGGACTCCTCGCAGAAGCCGATCAGGAGCTGGGCCGCCCGGGCTCGCATCGGCGACGGACCGAAGATAACCGGCCGCTCGACATCCATATCGCGTCGGGCGAGCACCCACAACAGGTCGGCCGGGACGCGCGGCGGCGGGGGCACCTCTTCGAGCGTCGCCTCGCGGGCAAGCTGCTTATAACCGGCAAGAGCATCCAGCAGCAGGTGAACGGGCCGGAGCTCGTCCGCCAGCTCGATCACGTCGGGCCGGGCGCGCCGGTCGAGGTTCCACCGGGCCTGGACCAGGGTGTCGTCGGTCCGCGCCCATCGGAACAGGCCGTCGGGCCGAAGCAGCACGCTCGCCTGTTCTGCCTCCGCCCAGTCGAGTTCTGTGGTGACGGCTGCGTCGAGTCGGACCTGCCCGGTTTCCGCGTCGATCCACAACGTGTTGGCCATCTCCATGCGCAGGTCCGGTTCTGTTCGGGCCAGGGAGATGGTCATCGCTGCCCGGAGTTTGGTGGTGTCCTCTGTGAGGCGGGCGAACCGCGCAAGATCGACCTCGTCGGCGCCGGCGGGAAGGGCCAGCATCCAGGCGACCGCGAGGCACACCGTACTCAACCGTTTTATCATTCTTCTTCCTCCGTGGGGTCGGGTTGTTCGAGCGTCGCCCGGACGTCGCCGGGTATCTCGAAAATATCGGTCAGGTCAGGGTCGAAGTCCAACTGCTCCACCCGGGCGATGAACGTCGCGGCGTCCGACCGGGCCACGTGCTTCATCGGCCAGCCGTGCTCCTCCGAGAAGCCGATCCAGATGTCGGGGTCTTGTCGGACGGGTGCCAGCAGGTCGAAATACGGAGACCGCCGGCCGGGCCGGGCTCGCACCCGGACCCAGAGCAGGTCGTTTTCGCCGGTCGGCGGCCGCTCGGCGGGGACCAGCCGCGTCTTGCGCCGGAGGTTCGGATATCCGAATGCGGCGTCCGAGAACAGGACCAGCGTGCCCAGGTCGGCCAGCAGTGCGGGCCGGCCCGGCTGCGTTGCCCGGTCTGCATCCTGGGCAGCCCGTATCACCTCGCCGTCTTTCGCCTCCCAACTGGTGGCCCCGTCGGCGGTCAGGATCAGGTGGAGTTCGCCGCCCGCCGGGCCATCTCCGGCTCCTGGGGCCGTTTCGATCACGCCGCGCATCCGGTACGCCCCCCGCCCGGCGTCCATCCACAGGGTGAGCTTCATCGTCGCCTTCTCGCCTCCGGCCGTTCCGCGCTCGATGGTCATGTCGAACCGGGCCTGCTCGATGGGCTCGGTCTTCTCGGCGCTGGCGGCGGCGAGCTCGTCGCCCGGGCCGGCCGCACCCAGCCCGGCGCAGCCGGCCAGAAGAAGTGTGAGCAGGGCTGTCGGGTGCAATTGTCTCATAGGACCGCCTCTCCAATCGGTTCGGTTCTCAATCGTCGGTCATCACCAGGACGCCCGTCCCGTTGATCCGGTCGGCCTTCAGGTCGTTCAACGCCCTGTTCGCCTCTTCCAGCGGCCAGGTGGTCATGTGGGGCCGGACGGGGACCGCCGCCGCTTCGGCGAGCAGGTTGCGGCCGTCCTCGCGGGTGTTCGCCGTCGTCGAGTGGATGTCGCGTTCGTAAAAGACGTGCCGCTCGTAGTCCAGCTCGGGGATCGGCGTCATGTGGATGCCCGCCAGCGAGAGCGTGCCGCCCTTCTCGAGGTGCTCGAGGGCGATGGGGACCAGCTCGCCGGCCGGCGCGAAGATGATCGCACTGTCCGTCTTGACCGGCATGTCGGCGGCGTCGGCCCCGACCCACGCGGCCCCCATCTCGCGGGCGAGCCGGCGGTGCCCTTCGCCGCGGGTGACGACGTACACCTCGCAGCCGCGGTGTCTGGCGATCTGGATCACGACGTGGGCGCTGGAGCCGAACCCGTAGATGGCGAGCGTCCCGCCGTCCGGGAGTTCGCTCCGCCGCAGCGCCGCGTAGCCGATGATCCCGGCGCAGAGCAGGGGGGCGGCGTGCACATCGTCGAATCCGTCGGGGATGGGATAGGCGAACGCCTCGGGCACGGTGGCGAACTCGGCGTAGCCGCCGTCCGCGTGGTAGCCGGTGAACCGCTGCTCCTCGCACAGGTTCTCGCGCCCGGCCCGGCAGAACCGGCAGGTCGAGCAGGTCGTCCGCAGCCAGGCGACGCCCACCCGGTCGCCGACGGCGAGCCGCGAGCAGCCCTCGCCGAGCTGATCGACCGTGCCGACGACCTGGTGGCCGGGGATGATCGGCAGGGTGGCCCGGGGCAGGTCGCCCTCGATGACGTGGAGGTCGGTGCGGCAGACGGCGCAGCAGCGGACGCGAACCCGCACCTCGCCCGGCCCGGGCGCGGGGTCGGGGACCCGGCGCAGTTCGAGCGGGTTCGACGTAATCGGGGCGATCTCCTCTAGAACCATCGCTTTCATCGCGGCGTCCTCAATGTCTAATTGATTGTACGCCGTCCGCCGCATCGGGGCAAGCAGCCCCCTGCTCGCCGCCTGCCGCCGGAACCGGCCTCGCGGCGGCGGGAAATGCCGCGCCGGGCCGGTTCTGCTTGACGGCGTGCGGGCTTGAGCCGGATCGGTTCGTGCCCGACCCTGAGACGGGGAGAGCCCGGGCCAAGATGCACCAGGTATTGTCTTAGCAGCCGGATCATTGTGGCGTGGAGGACTCTATAAGTCGCGTGGGTTGGCCCTTCAAGGTGTTGAACAGGTTGCGCTTCATCGCTTCCTGATCGATCTGGCGGATGACGCGCACCGGGGTCGGCTCGTCGGTCTTGGTCCAGCGATAGTCTTCCTGCGGGCCGGCCACCACGACCGGGTCGCTGTGCTTGACCCAGCCCAGATCCAGGTGTTTGCTGAGGATCGCCGAGATGCAACTGGCGTCGTAGAGGGCCTTATTCCTCGCGGGGACAATGCTCCTGAGGTACCGCCCGAGTGGGTTGTCGGCGTACAGATGGCCTTCCCCCCTCTTGTCAATCGACACCCTCCCCCCGACCGGGGCGGGCATGATCCACGTCTCGACCCCGCTCTGGCAGACGACGTACATGGACCACGGGTCGTTGTTGCCGTTGAACTCGTTGATGATCTCGTTGTTGGAGCCGCCGAGCCACATGATGCGCATGCGATCCTTGAGTTCGAGGTCCTCGCGCCGGCCCTGCAGGATCGCCGAGGCGACGTTGGTGCCGGGGCCGACAGGCACGATCCACACGGGGTTCTCGGGCGACGCGCCCCTCGCGGCCGCCAGGATGGCCCTGCTGGCAGCGCTCGGGATCGGCTCGGTATCCTCCCACTGGCCGCTCTGGGGTACGTCCAGACGCCGATTGGCCCCGCGGTACACCAGCGGAACACGGTGTCTGGGCAGGCCGCTGTGCAGCGACAAGTTGATTATGTGCAGGATCTCCCCGTAGTTCTTCGACTCCTGCCCGCCGCCGTGATGGACGCTGTTGATTCCAAGGATGTCCAGTTCGCTGAACAGCGCGTAGCCGATGTAATGTTGGTCATCCTGTTCGTTCTTGGCGTCGGTGTCGAGAAGAAGCTGGGGCAGACGTACCGTCCGCTCGGTATGGGCGCGGACCAGGGCCAGGCAGTCGCGTTCGCGCGCTCCATCGCTGACGGTCAGCGTGACATTGTACAGGCCGGGCTTGGAGAACGTGTGCTCGACCCGGGATCCCTTCGCCTGGATGCCGTCGCCGAAGTCCCACCGGTATTCGGCAATCTCGCCTTTCGAGCCGCCTGCATCGAATTCCACTGGCCGGTCGACGATGACCGGTTCCGTCAGCGGCGTGATTCTGGCATCCACCCCGTTTTCTGGCGGGCAGAAGGCAACAATCCAAGACTTGTGGGCCTCTCCGCGGAAGTGAATGCTCCGGATCGGGGTCTCGTCGTCCGGGCTGAACACGCTGACGCGGAGGCCATCGAACGTCAGCGGCTCGGTATCCGGCCCGCCCCAGGTGTAACGGCCGCGGTCGTACCAGCCGCCGACCCCGCGAGCATGCGTGGTCCACTCTTCGTCCCGGCGCAGCTCGATTTTCCAGCCCGTGTCCTCCTGTGGCTGGTTGTCGTATGTGCCGCTCAGCAGGATGAGGTTGGCCTTGATCGGCTGGTCCCATTCGGCCATCCACCAGGCGGGCTCGTCTTCGGGCACGACACCGAGGTCCTGGTTGAACCCCACGCCGTACTCGTGATATTGGGAAGGTCTCACGAACGAACCCACCTGGTGGTCAAAGATCATGTCCCTGGCCTGGCCGCGCAGCCCCCTGTCGAAAGAGTCCAGGTTGCCGGAGACCTCGGCATCGACCAGCAGATTGGGGCCGGCTTCCGGGATCGGCTCCATACCGTACGCGGAACTCGTCCGGACGAGCAGTACCACGAACGCAACACCGAAGAAGAGGGGCCCAATACAAGGGATTCGACTGTGTCTTTGTGCGTGCGCATCCACGATTGTTTTCATCAGATTGGCTCCTGTGGGGCCGGGGGAAGAGATGAAGCGTCCATTGGGGGAAACCGCAGCTCCAATCCCATAAGACACTGCAATGATAAGTCGCCCGTTTGCGAGTGTCAAGAATCCGATTCTTGTAATCGGAAGCGAGCGGAACATCGTACCCACCTTGCGAAGGCGGGCAGGGGGCGCGCCGGGCCGGTTCTGCTTGACGGCGTGCGGGCTTCCTGATATTTTGCGGGTAGGACGAGACCGAGCATCATGAACCGACGAGCCACCATCCCCAGTCTGTTTGTTACCGGGACCGACACCGAGGTCGGCAAGACGCTGGTCGCGGCCTCGCTGGCCCGGTTGCTGCGGGAGCGTGGCCGGGATGTCGGGGTGATGAAGCCGTTCGCCTCGGGATGTCGGTCGGACGCCGGCGACCTTGTCGCGGACGACGGTATCTGCCTCGCCCGCGCGGCCGAGTCGCCCGACCCCCACGAGCTGGTCTGTCCGGTGCGGCTCCGCCATCCGCTGGCGCCGACGGTCGCGGCGCGGCTCGAGGGGCGGTCCCTCTCGCTGGGGCCGGTGTGGTCGGCGCTGGAGGCGTTGTGCGGTCGCCACGAGTGTTTGATCGTCGAGGGGATCGGCGGGCTGCTGGTCCCGGTGACTCCGGCGTCCCTGCTGGTGGATGTTGCGGTCGGCGTCGGCGCCCCGGTCCTCATCGTGGCCCGTGCCGGGCTGGGCACGATCAACCATTCGCTGCTCACGGTCGAGTGTGCCCGGTCACGCGGGCTGGAGGTCGCCGGTATCGTGCTCAACGCGGTCGGGCCGGGCCCCGGCGGGCTGGCGGAGGAGACGAACGCGGCCGAGATCGCCGCGGCGGCGGGGGTGCCGGTGATCGGCCCTCTGCCGTGGTTCAAGGCCGCGTCGGTCGAGCGCGGGGAGCTGTCTGATATGCCGAGGGTGCTGGGGGCGATGCCCGGCACGGCCCGAGTTCTTCGGCGCCTGGAAACCTGACGGAGACATCGTGGACGGGATGCTGCCGCTGCTCAAGCTCCAGAGCCGGATCGCGTGGAATGTGTTGCGCACGGTGCGCGACCATTCCCGGCTCAAGCTGGCGGCGATCGCGGTGCTCGGGGGGGTGATCTGGGTCGGGCTGTACCTGTTCGCATACCACGGGTTCCGTTGGACGGTCGCATTTCTCGACGAGGGCGGGATCACTGACCTCCTGATCTCGCTGCTCTTCTTCGTCCTGATGGTGATGCTCGTGTTCAGTAATGCGGTCATCGCATACACCGCCCTGTTCCGGTCGCGCGAGGCGTGGTTCCTGCGGTCGTCCCCGGTCCGGTCGGAGTCGATGTTTCTTTACAAGCTGGGCGAGGCGTTGGCGTTCAGTTCGTGGGCGTTCGTCCTGCTCGGCCTGCCGATCATGCTGGCCTACGGGGTCCAGAAATCGGCCCCGTGGCACTATTATCCCGCGATGCTGCTGTTCTTCTTCAGCTTCGTGCTGATCCCGGCCAGCATCGGGTCGTTCCTGGCGATGCTTCTGCCCGCGCTGCTGCGGCCGTGGCTGCGCCGGCTGCTCAGCAGTGCGGCGTTGGGGCTGGCCATCGGGGCGCTGCTCATCACGCCCCACATCGCCCGCAGTGACGACAGTGCCGAGAACCTGTTCCGGGCGGGCACCATGCTTCGCCGCATCAATTTTGCCCACAGCGTGTACTGGCCCAGTGCGTGGGTATCGCGAGGGCTCGCCATCGCGGCCGGTTCGCCCGGTGCGGGCACGGGTGCCGACGCCCTGTATTACTTCGGGCTTCTTGTCAGCAACTCGTTGTTTCTGTCCCTGTTGGCGGCCGGTTACGCGAGCCGGACGTATGACCGGGCGTGGAACCGTACGCAGTCCACCTCTTCCCGGACGCAGGTCAACCACCGCCGGTTCCGCCTCCCCGCCCGCCTTTCGAACGCCCCGCTGTGGCATTTACTGGGCAAGGATGTGAAAACGTTCATCCGCGACCCTGTGCAGTGGACTCAGTGTGCGGTGTTATTTGGGCTGCTCGGTCTTTACATCCTGAACCTCCGGAACATGCGCTATCCGTCGGAGCTTCCGAAGTGGCGGAACCTGACGTCGTTCCTCAACCTGACGTCGATCTCGCTGGTTCTGGCGACGCTGACCACCCGGTTCGTCTTCCCGATGTTCAGCTTGGAGGGCCGTCGGTTCTGGGTGGTCGGGCTGCTGCCGATCAAGCGGCATTACGTGCTCTGGAGCAAGTTCCTGTTCGCGTTTCTAAGCTGCCTGGTCATCACCCTGGCGCTGATGATTACGTCGGACATTATTCTTGCCGAGCCGCCCGGCCTGATGTTGCTCCATACGGTGACAATTGGTATGATCTGCCTCGGCCTGTCGGGCATGGCGGTGGGCCTCAGTGCGGTGTATCCGAACCTGCACGAGAGCAGCCCGGCCAAGATCGTGTCCGGGTTTGGCGGGACGTTGAACCTGATCCTCAGCTTGGTCTATGTGTTTGCCGTGGTCATCGCCCAGGCGGTGCCCGTTCATCTGTGGCGGATCGGGGTGATTTCGCACGTGCAGTTCGGCTGGTCACTCGCCGCCGGTCTGACGCTTCTGGTGGTCGCGACCGCCCTGGCTTTCGGCCTCCCGATGTGGCTGGGAAGCCGGGCATTGGCAAGGATGGAGTTCTGAATGATCGATGAGATACGCAAGGCGATGGCGTCGGCGTCCGCCGACTACATCGAGGTCCGCGTCCAGCGGGCCGGCTCCAGCGACGTCCGATACACGGGCAAAGAGCTGGAGCATATCGGCCGCCGGACGCAGCTCGGGGGCAGTGTCAGGGCGATGGTCAAGGGCGGCTGGGGCTTCTCGTCGTTCAACGAGCTGGCCGACCTGCCCGACTACGTCGAGGCCACCTGCCGACAGGCGCGGCTGGTCGAGCGGGAGACGCCCGGCCTGGCCCCGGTCGAACCCGGGCAGGCCACCGTCGTCGCCGAGCCGGAGGTCGACCCGCGCGATGTCGCCCTCGAGGACAAGCAGGCCCTGTGCGAGGCGTATAATAAAATCATCCTCGCCTCGCCGAAAATCCAGACCTCGAACGTGGTGTACCGCGACTCGACCATCGACGAGTACCTGGTGACCAGCGACGGGGCGGAACTCCACCAGGAGACCTGCTTCGCCGGGGTCATGGTGATGGCCGTGGCCAAGGACGGGGCCGATGTCCAGCGGGCATACGACAGCGTGGGCAACATCCGGGGATACCAGGTCGTGGCCGACCGCGAGGCGGTGTGCGAGGAGGTCGTCCGCCGGGCGATCGACCTGCTCTCCGCCGAACAGCCCGACGCCGGGCCGCACACCGTGGTGCTCGACCCCAAACTGTGCGGGGTGTTCATCCACGAGGCGTTCGGCCACCTGAGCGAGGCCGACTTCGTGTACGAGAACGACCGGCTCCGAAAGATCATGCAGATCGGACGCCGGTTCGGACCCGATTCGCTCTCCATCTGCGACTACCCCCGGATGCCCGGCGAGGCGGGATACTACGCATACGACGCCGAGGGGGTGGCCGGCGACCGGACGTACCTGATCCGCGACGGCGTGCTCGACAACCGGCTCCACTCCCGCGAGACGGCGAAGATGATGGACGAGGAGCCGACCGGGAACGCTCGCTGCCTCAACTACAGCTTCGCACCCATCGTCCGAATGTCGAACACCTTCATGGAACCGCGCGAGCACTCGTTCGAGGAACTTCTCGACGGGATCGACGACGGCATCTACGCCATCGGGGCCATCGGCGGCCAGACGGACATGGAGATGTTCACCTTCTCCGCCGAGGAGGCGTACGAGATCAAGAACGGCGAACTGGCCCGGAAACTGCGCGATGTGGTGCTGACCGGGAACGTGTTCGAGACGCTGGGCGACATCGAGATGATCGGCGACGACTTCGAAATGTACGGGGGCCTGGGCGGATGCGGCAAGGGCGGCCAGATGCCGCTCCGGGTCGGAGACGGCGGGCCAAGCGTCCGAATCAAGAACGTCGTGGTCGGGGGACAATAAGGATGATGAACGTGAATGAATTGATCGACCGCATTCTGAGCCGGGCCGGGGCACGGGCGGACGCAGCCGAGGTGTACTTCAAATCCTCGGAGAGCCGCCCCGTCGAGTTCGAGAACAACAAGCTCAAGTACATCGCGACCAAGTCCGGGCGCGGCGTCGGCCTCCGGGTTATCCACAACGGACGCATCGGCTTCTCCAGCACGTCGGATTTCAGCCGGCTGGCCGAGCTCGTCGATTCGGCGATGGAGAGCGCCCGGTTCGGCCAGGAAGCCCGGTTCGAGTTCCCCGAACACTGCGAGCCGAGCGAGGTCAAGGTATTCGACGAACGGGTCAAAGAACTCGATCCGAAAGAGATGGCCGACCTGGGCCACCGAGGGATCGACGCCATCCTGGCCGAGCATCCCGACGTGCAGTGTTCCGGCTCGGTCAACGCATCGGTCAGCCGGGAACGGGTGGCGAACACACGAGGGCTCGACGTCGGCTACACCTCGACTCGCTCATCTATTTCGTTGACCGCGCTGGCGGTCGGCGACGACGAGGGCTTCCTGTGGGTGGGCGACCGGCGGTCCGGGGCCGACCTGGTCGACGACGTGTCGCCGCTGGTGAAGACGATCAACCGGGACCTCGAGCTCGCCGAGCGGACCGCCACCCTGTCCACCGGGACCTATCCCGCCATCTTCACCCCCGACGCGATGGGCACCCTGCTGCTCTCGATCTCGCAGGGGGTGAACGGCAAGATGGTCCAGAAGGGCGCCTCTCCGTTGACCGGCCGCATCGGCGAGCAGATTCTCGATGGGCGGATCACGGTTGTCGACGACGCGCTGACCGAGTTCGGCCCGGCGAGCGCCCCGCACGACACCGAGGGGCTGGTGTCGGGCCGCACCACGCTGATCGACAAGGGCGTTCTCAAAAGCTACCTGTTCGATCTCCAGACGGCGGGAATGCTCGGCGAGCGGCCGACCGGGAACGGAATCCGCAGCTACAGCAGCCAGCCGAACCCCGGCCACAACAACACCATGGTTCTGCCGGGCGACACGCCTTACCCGGACATGCTGGCAGGGATCAAACGCGGGATTCTGGTGGACGCCATGCTCGGCGGAGGGATGAGCAACACCCTCGCCGGGGCGTTCTCGGTGAACGTCGATCTTGGCTTCCTCATCGAGGACGGCCAGTTCGCCGGTCGGATCAAGAACTGCATGATCGCGGGCAACGTGTACGACCTGCTCAAGGACGGCATCGAAACGATCGGCGATACGCCCGAGATGAAAGGCGCACTCAGCGTGCCCCACTTCTGCTTCAAGGGCATTCGCCTGGGGACACAATGACCGCACATCCGCTGGAACGGGCACTGCGCTACCATAGATAATACACGGGAGGACGAGATGGACATCCTGCTGGTCGGATCAGGCGGGCGCGAGCACGCCCTCGCCTGGAAGATCGCACAATCCCCGCTCTGCGACAAGCTGTACGCGGCACCGGGGAACGCCGGGATCGCGCAACACGCCGAGCTGGTCGACATCGAGGCCGACGACATCGCGCTGCTGCTCCGATTTGTGAAACGGGCCGGGATCGACTTCGTGGTCGTCGGGCCGGAGGCCCCCCTGGTCGGCGGGCTGGTCGACGAGTGCCGGACCGCCGGGGTGAAGGCGTTCGGCCCCGACAAGGCGGCCGCGCAGCTCGAGGGCAGCAAGGCGTTCGCCAAGGACATCATGCGGAAGCACAGCGTGCCCACCGGCGGGTACCAGGCGTTCGACCGGGCCGAGGCCGCCAAGGGCTATGTGTCCGATATGCAACCGCCCATCGTGGTCAAGGCCGATGGGCTCGCCGCGGGCAAGGGGGTGGTCATCTGCAACAGCCACCAGGAGGCCGGCGAGTGGATCGACACGATGATCATCGAGGGCCGGTTCGGCTCGGCGGGCAGCCGGGTGGTCATCGAGGAGTTCCTCCCGGGCGAAGAGGCCTCCATCCTCGCGTTCACCGACGGCAAGACCATCGCCACGATGCCCACCTCGCAAGACCACAAGCGGGCCTACGATTTCGACAAGGGGCCGAACACCGGCGGCATGGGCGCCTACTCGCCCGCACCGGTTGTCTCGGACACCATCTACGATCAGATCGAGCACGACATCCTCATCCAGACCGTCCACGCGATGAACATCGAGGGCAAGCCATACCGGGGCGTCCTGTACGCCGGGCTGATGATCGAGGACGACGCCCCGCGCGTCCTCGAATACAACGTCCGGTTCGGCGACCCTGAAGCCCAGCCCGTGCTCATGCGAATGCGGTCCGACCTCCTCCCCGTTCTGCTCAGCACCGTCGACGAGAACCTCGACGAGCAGGAGATCGAGTGGGACGACCGGCCGGCCGTCTGCGTGGTCATGGCCTCCGGCGGGTACCCGAACAGCTACAAGAAGGGATATCCCATCGAGGGGATCGACGAGGCCGAGGCACTGGGTGACGTGAAGGTGTTCCACGCAGGCACCGCCGAGGCCGACGGGCAGACCGTCACCAACGGCGGGCGGGTGCTCGGTGTGACCGCGATGGGCGACGACCTGACTGCCGCCATCGAACGGGCCTACGAGGCGGTCGAGAAAATCCACTTCCAGGACGCACACTACCGACGGGACATCGGGGCAAAAGCACTCGATTGAACGGGGGATAAGTGGATTGCAGGGTGTGGGAGTACTACGCCTCCGGTTCCTCCGGCTCGGGCAGCTCGTCGACATCCGGCAGCTCGTCGAGCGAGTTCAGCCCGAAGTGTTCGAGGAACTTCCGCGTTGTGCCGTAGAGGAACGGCCTGCCGATGATCTCGGCCCGCCCGGCGATCCGGATGAGCTGTTTCTGGAGCAGTGAACGGAGCAGCGGGCCTGCCTGCACGCCGCGGATCGCCTCGATGTCGGCCCGGGTGACCGGCTGCTTGTAGGCGATGACCGCGAGTGTCTCGAGTGCGGCGGGCGAGATGCGGGCGCTACGCGAGCCACCGAGCAGGTTCCCGACGTAGGCGGCGTATTCGGGGCGGGTGACCATCCGGAACCCGCCGGCGATCTCCTCGATGAGGAAGCCCCGGCGCGATTCGTCGTACTCGTCGATCAGTTCGCCGATCAAGCTGCGGACACCGCGCCCGTCGATCTCGATGTCCGAGATCGCCCGGGCCAGCCGGCCGGTGCTGACCGGCTCGGAGGTGCTGCACAACAGGGCCTCGATCGCCGCCTTGCAGTAGGCCTTGGCCTCCGGGGGCATCTCGGAGACCGAGATGGGACCGTCCTCGTCCTGCTCCTCGTCCGCTTCTTCCGGTTCGTCCTCCCCCTCAACATCTTGCGGCTCTTCGTCTTCCTCCTGTGGGATGTCATCCGCTTCCTGCGGTTGTTCTTCCGCCCCGACCTGCTCCTGGTGCTCCGGTTCCTCTTGCCCCTCTGCCCCGTTTTCCGGGGCGATCTCCCCGCCGCTCTTGTCCGCTGTGCTCTCGGCTTCGTCCACGCCTTCCTTCTCCCGCAGATCGGCGGCCTCGCGCTCCAGTTCTTCCTCTTCCCGGGCGTCGGTTTTATTTTCGTCGGACATGGTCAATCCCGTTCCCGGTACTCCCGGATGAGGTCGATGGCCCGGCGGGTGGCATCGACGACGGACCGCGAGGTGATGGTGGCTCCGGTGAGCTGTGAGATCGCATCATCCGGGTCGGGCTCGTCGGTGAGTTGGAGGTGCTCCGGGCTTTTCCCGCGGAACTGCTTCTGGAACGGCGCTTCCGGGCGCTCTTCCGGTTCCACATCGCGGAACAGGTCGCCGATGGCCCGCCAGATGGACTTGGTCGGAGGCCGCTCGCGGGCCTGTTCGCCGAGGCCGGGCGTTTCGGCCATCTCGAGGATGGTGATGGCCACGATCTCCAGGTCCGGCCGGACCCCGACGAGCACCCGGATGGTGCTCGCGTACCCCTGTGCCTCGCCCACCGCCGCGTAGCCGACGCGGTCGCCGGTCTCGTCCGGGCCGCTGTAGGCCACGTAAACGGCCTGGTCGTCCGGCATCTCTTCCTCGGCGACGGACTCGTGCTCGGGCAGCACCCTCTGCAGCCCCTGGACGAGGTCCCGTTCGCGGGATTCGGCGATCCGGTCCCGCGTCGCGGCGAACGTCAGGGCCAGCCCGGCCGCCGACACCAGGCAGATGAGGGTGATCACCAGCGGATACTTGATGCGCTCGCCCATGGCTACGTCCCGTAAACACGCGGTTTGGTGTAGGAATCGATCAGCGGCACGGCGGTGTTCATCAGCAGGATCGCGTATGCGACGCCCTCGGGATAGCCGCCGTAGCGGCGGATGATCACCGCGATCAGGCCGCACCCCACCCCGAAGATGAGCCGGCCGCGGCGGGTGATGGGGCTGGTCACCATGTCGGTCGCCATGAAAATCGCTCCGAGCATCGCCCCGCCGGCCAAAACCTCGAACAGCGGTTGCCCGCCGGCCCACACCCAGCCGTAGGTGACCCGGGCTCCCTCGAGCGCCGGCACGTGGAACGGCAGCAGCCACCCGAACAGGGCGATCGAGCCGAGGAACGCGACCGGGATGTGCCAGCGGATGACCTTCGTCGCCAGCAGGAGCGCCCCCCCGATGAGCAAGGCCAGGGCGCTGGTCTCGCCCACCGACCCGACCTGCGCCCCGAGGAGCATGTCCAGCCGGCCCGTGTTGTTCGCACGCTGCACCATCCGTAAGGTCTCGCGCGGGGTGGCACCCAGCTGCTCCTCCAGCACAGGCGGCTCCTCGGACTCGGGGATGGCGGTGAGATAGTCCTTGCGGGCGCTCAGGGCCGAGGCACCGGTGACCGCATCGGTACGGGTGTATTCGTCGGGCGCGAACCGCCGCCCCTCGGGGACGGCGACCCAGTTCGCCGGGCGGGCCTCGACCGGCGGGTCCGCGTCGGGCTGGGCGGGCGAGGGCAGCCAGCCGCCCACAAGCAACCCGCCGAAACAGGCGACCACAAACGCTCGCCCGGCCAGAGCCGGGTTCCAGATGTTGCAGCCCAGCCCGCCGAACGCCTGCTTGACCACCGCGATCGCGAACAGCGACGCGACCAGCGGGGCAAACCACGGCGCGTTCGAGGGCATCACGAACGCAACGAGCAGCCCGGTCACCACCGCACTCCCGTCGCCCACCGTCACCCTCTGCTTGCTCAGCTTCTGGATGACCGCCTCGGCCGCCACCGCGGTCAATACCCCGATGAGCACGATCCGGACCGCGTCCCACAGGAAGAAATAGCACGCGGCGAACAGGGCCGGGAGCAAGGCGACCACCACCATCCACATCACCCGCGAGATGTCGTCGCCGTGCCGGATGTGGGGGGAGGCGCTGATGACGAATTGATCGCCACTGCCTTCGCTCGCCGATTTCTTCTTCGCCGGTGGTGTCACGCTAATCCTCTGCCTTGCGGTCCTGCTCTTCGGCCCGCAGCCGGGCCAGTTCGCCCTTCCCATATTTGACCAGATGCACGATGGGCCGGCGGGAGGGGCAGACGTATGTGCAGCAGCCGCATTCCTTGCAGTCCATAATGTCGCTCGCCTGGATCGCGTCCACGTTCTTTGCCTCGCAGATGATGCTCAGGTACGAGGGGACGAGCTGCCAGGGGCAGGCATCGACACACCGACCGCACCGGATACACGCCCGCCAGTCGTACACCTCGGCGTCGACCAGGGCCAGGATGCCCGAGGTCCCCTTCGTCACCGAGACCTCCGGCGTGTACTGGGCCAGGCCCATCATCGGGCCGCCCAAAACCAGCTTATTCACCCCGTCGCGGAGGCCGGCTGCCTCGAGAATTGCGCCCACCGGCGTGCCCAGCGGCACCCGGAGGTTGCCCGGCCGCTCGACGCCCTCGCCGGTCACCGTGACCACTCGCTCGATGAGCGGCCGGTTGTACCGGAGCGCCTCGTACACGGCGACCGTCGTCCCCGTGTTCTGGCAGATGACGCCGATATCGAGCGGGAGGCCGCCGGACGGAATCTCGCGGCCGAGCAGCGCTGCGGTGATCTGATGCTCGGCCCCCTGCGGATACTTCACCTCGAGCATCTCGACGGTGATGTCGGGGTCGTCCTCGGTGGCCGCGACGAACCGGTCGAACGCGTCGGGCTTATTCGCCTCGATGGCGATCCAGCCGTTCTCCGCCCCGGTCGCCTTCATCAGGATTCGCAGCCCGGCGACGATCTCCTCGGTCTGCTCGATCATCTGCCGGTAATCGCAGGTCAGGTACGGCTCGCACTCGGCGCAGTTGATGACCAGGTCGTGGATCGGCTTGCCGTCCATCGGGCTGAGCTTGACGTGGGTGGGGAAGGTCGCCCCGCCCATCCCGACGATCCCCGCCGCCTGGATCGCGTCCCGGACGTCGCTCGCCGACATGCCCGACCAGTCGCGCTCGTCGTTCACGTCCTCCGCCCACTCGCCCTTTCCGTCGGACTCGATGACGACCGCCGGCTGGTCCCCGCCGAGCGGATGGGGCCGCGGTTCGATCGCCTTGACCGTGCCCGATATCGAGGCGTGGACTGGGGCCGAGACGAACCCACCCGCCTCGCCGACCACCTGCCCCTTCTTCACCGTGTCGCCCTTCTCGACCGCCGGCTGGGCGGGGGCGCCGATATGCTGGGAGAGGTACAGGACGACTTCGGGCGGGGCCGGGAACGGCTCGATCGCCTGGTCCCGAGCCAACTCCTTTTTTTCGGGCGGATGAACGCCGCCTTGAAACGTTTTCAGCATGCGGGGCGTAACCTGCCTCTATCGTGTCGAAAACCCAGAACGGGGGCGGAATTATATCAGCACCTCTCCCACCTGTCAACGAACGGGCGAACCTGTAAATCCCCCATGACCGGCGGCAACGCCGGGAACGGCGCCCCGCTTGTCAGGCGGACGGAGGGCAGATAGAATCCGAATATGCCAGCCGATAACGATGAACCGCTCGCCGATTACCTCGCTCCGTTCGCCACGCTCCAGGCGTACTCGCTGCGGCGGGGGATGATCTATCGCGGTCGGATCGACGACCGGTTCGCCGCCGACCGGCCCCGGCTGCAACGGGTCCTGGAGGCCGCCCCGGGCTCGTACCGCCTGCGGGACGTGGACGGCCGGCTGTACGCGACGCTGCGAGTGGGCGGGACCCCGGGCTGGCGGGTGTGGCTGTGGGTGAACATTGCACTGCTCGGGCTGACCGGTGTCACTGCCCTGGCCGCGGGCGCCGACCTGTCGAGTGCCGAGCCGACCGGCTTCGCGGTCCTCCCGTTCCGGTTCCTCCTCGATTCCGCCACCCGCGTGGTGTTCGGCGAGTGGCGGTCGGTCGCCGGGACCTACCTGCCCCGGTTTCTCCGGGCGATGGCGACCGGTGCTCCCTACGCGGCCGCCCTCCTGTTTGTATTAATGGCCCACGAGCTGGGGCACTATCTCGCCGCCCGCCGGCACGATGTCGACGCGACCCTCCCCTTCTTCATCCCGGCCCCGTTCTTTTTCGGCACCCTGGGGGCGATCATCCGGATGCGGTCGCCCATCCCCGACCGGCGGGTGCTGTTCGACGTCGGCGTGGCCGGGCCGCTCGCCGGGGTTGCGGCGGGCATCCTGGTGTCGATTGTGGGGCTCCGGATGTCGAGCTACGGCCTGCCGGGCACCTGTTCGACCGGGCCGATCGTGCTCCAGCATTCCCTCTTGTTCCGGGGGCTTGCCCGGCTCGTGATGGGGCCGCCCCTCGGCGACCATTGCATTCACCTGCATCCGGTCGCCGTGGCCGGCTGGTTCGGCCTGTTCATCACCTTCCTCAATCTGATGCCCATCGGCCAGCTCGACGGGGGCCACGTGATGTACGCCCTGCTCGGTCGTGCCCAGCGGTACCTCGGGCTGATGGCGGTCGCCGCGATATTGGCGATGGGCCTGCGGTTCCCCGGCTGGCTGATGCTCGCTCTGCTCGTGCTCACCGTGCTGGGTGTGAAACACCCGCCGGTGATGGACGAGTCGGTCCGGCCCGGCGCCGGGCGGCTGCTGATCGGTCTGCTCGTCGTCCTGCTCTTCCTCGGGCTGTTCATCATCGAGCCGGTCACCCCACAATAAGGAGCGAGGAGGATCGGCGGTTATGACTCTGTTGGACGAATACGGGCTGAACGCGGCGGCGCTGGACGCCGTCCGGGCGGAGGACGCCCGGCGCATCTACGTCCTCGGCGACGTCGATACCGGCAAGAGCATGCTGGCCGCAGGGCTGGCCGAACGGCTGTCCGGCGACGCCCGGACCGCCGAGGTCGATCTCGACGCCGGCCAGGCCCGGATCGCTCTCCCCACCACCTTCGGATGGCGTATGGCCGGGGCCGAGGAGCACGCCGGGATGTACTTCACCGGCGACACCTCGCCGGCCGGGGGATTCGATCGCTCGGTCGCCGGGGCGGCCGTCGTGGTCGGAGAGGCGAGCCGGCACGCCGACAAGGTGGTGATCGACACCTGCGGCCTCGCCAAAGGCGCCGCCGGGCGGCGGCTGCACCACGCCACCATCGACGCTGTCGGGGCCGACGTAGTCATCGGCATCCAGCGGGGCGACGAACTCGAATCGCTGCTCCGCCCGTTCGACCACGGCCGGCGCCCGCGTCCCGTCCGGGCCCGAGTGCCCGATGCCGTCCGCCCGCGCTCGCCGTCCGTTCGCCGGAGCTATCGGGCCCGGCGGTTCCGGGCGTATTTCGAGGGCGCCGAAGAGATGCGTCTGCCGTTCGCCGAGGTCGGCCTGATGCGGTTCCGCCGCCCGCCCGTCGGCCGGATCGCCTCGCTGCGCGACCGGTGCGGGCGCGACGTGGCCCTGGCGATCGTCCGGGCCTACGATTCGCCCCGAGGGACGATCACCGTCCTGACGCCCCGGCCCGACCC
>PUPC01000212.1 GCA_003553185.1 Planctomycetota bacterium
CGCGAAGAGAACTACGAGTTTGGCCGCAAGCCGTCGCTGACCCGGGAGGGCGACGATGTGACCATCACCTTCGAGACGGCGGGCTGGTGCGACGTAACGGTCGCCATCGAGGACGACCGGGGGACCATCATCCGCCACCTGGCGAGCGGGGTGCTCGGCCCGAACGCGCCCGAGCCGTTCGTGTGGAACTCGAGGGCGCAGACGCTGGTCTGGGACGGCAAGGACGACAAGGGCGAGTACGTGGACGACAAGGACATCGTTACCGTCCGCGTCTCGCTCGGCCTCATGCCCCGATTTGAGCGCACGCTCTACTGGGCGCCGGAACGACGGGCCGGCAATGTGCATGCTCTCGCTGCCGGCGCCGACGGAGTATTCCTCTTCGACAGCGGGCGTGCTTTCGACCACATCCGCCTGTTCGGTCGCGATGGCCATTATGAGCGAACGTTGTACCCGTTCCCGGCCGACAAGATCGAGGACATCCCGGACCTGATGTGGCACACACTGCCAGACGGTTCGACCATCCCGATCAAGCCCAACATGTACCAATCAACTATGCTGAAGAGCGGCGATGGATTCACTTATGATTACTCGCGGGATGATGGCCACTATCGGAGCAGAGGCAACACGCACGACGGGAAAAACGCCTCTTCCGGAAGGACCATCGCCGTAGCGGGGTCACGCCTGGTGCTGAGCGGAGTGTCGTTCAGCCGGCTTGCCGCGGACGGAACCAGCGGGGGCTTGCCTTTGCACGGTCCCGACATTTCCCGGCGATTGGACCGGGTCATTCAGGTCGGGCATACTTATGCCACGGAAGGATTTGTGAGAACGCGCATCTTCTCGCCTGCGCGCACGGCCCTTTCTCCGGACGGCCGTTGGCTGTATTCGACGCGGCGTTTCGTCCACCATGGCCGCGGTAATATAAGCGCACATTGGGAAGGCCACACGGTGCAGCGTACGGATTTCACCGGGGACACATCGCCCGAGGAATTTCTGGGAAGCCAGGAGCCGGGCTCCGACAACGGAGAGTTCCACAAACCGTCGGACGTAGATACAGATGCGCAGGGCAGAATTTATGTGGCAGACCACGGCAATCACCGCGTCCAGATTTTTTCGCCGGACGGCGAATGGCTTCGCAATATTGAGATAAAGTTTCCCTCTCAGATTACTATCCACCGCCAGACGGGCGAGATATACGTTTTCTGCTGGCCGATGCCCCGCCAGGGTACACGAGCCCATCATACGACGGGCGGGCGAGCTACGGCTCCTTTGCCCGCCCACGGCGATTTGCCGAAGTCCTGGGCACGGGTGCATGTGTTCTCGACGTTCGACGCCGGGTGCGAACCGCAAAAAGTCTGGAATCTTCCGACGCCAGCGGAGGAGCATCCTTTTTTTCGTTTACCGCGCTTGGACGCAACGGTCGACTCGTGGGCCGAGTCCCCGACGATTTGGGTGACCCCCGGCGAGAGAACCTTCCCCGGCAATGTGGTCGTGCTGCGCGAGAAAGATGGGGACCTCGAGGAAATCCGTAACTTCCGCAAAGAAGCACGACGCTCCGTCATCCGCACTGGGGCGCCGGCGTTCCAGCGCCAGCGTTTGTATGTCAACCCGGCGGACGGGATGCTGTATGTCGGCGAGGGGACCAGCCGCGAGGGGAAATCGTTCCAGCAAGTTATTCGGGTCGATCCGCGTACCGGCCGGCTCCGCAAAATCGATCTTCCGCACAACAGCGAAGACATGGCGTTCGACCAGGACGGGCACGTCTATCTCCGGACCCGCGACATGATCACCCGCTACCAGCCGGACACCTGGCGGGAAGTCCCGTTCGACTACGGGGAGCACCGCGAGCGCGAGGGTTACCCGGACGGCGGCGGCGACCGAACAACTGAGGTGATCAGTGGGGCGATCTTCCCCGGCAACCGGGGCTGGCACCAGGGCGGCCTGCACGTGAACGCCCGCGGCGACATCATCATCGGGGCGCTCTACGAGGTCAATCCCAGTTCCCGGCGGGAGGATAGCGAAATCCACCAGGGCGAACGTTTCGAGCCGCGGATGTACCCCGGCCGACGCTACGATCCGGGCGGACGGTTCGGCGGGATATTGATTCACATCCTTGACCGACACGGTCAGATGCTTCACGCCGACGCTGTCCCCGGCCTGATCTGGGCGCAGAACGGCGTGGCGTTGGATGTCGACCGGCGCGTGTATCTGCTGGCACACCGTACACGGGCCTATGATGGCGAGGCCGGATGGAATCCGCTGTCGGGGACGCTTATGCGTCTGACGCCGGGCCAGAACCGCATCTTGTCTGCGTTCGGGGCACCAGTGTCGATGGACGCGTCGCCGGACCGCCCGCCCGACCTTCTTTTCGGCCGCAACCGCGGCCGGACTTGGGTTGAGGGAGCGCACTGGTTCTACGGCGGCGGTGGATGGGGCGGTCACAATTCGCCGGGGACGTCGCTCTGTTCCTGCCATAACTCCCGGTTCGCGCTCGACTATTTCGACCGCAGCTTCACGCCCGAGGTCGCCCGGTACAACGTGGGCGTGGTCGACAGCGCAGGCAACCTGATCATGCGGATCGGGCAGTACGGGAACGTCGATGACGGCGAACCACTGGTCGATCGGGGCGGGCCGCCGAACCCGCGGTCGATCGGTGGCGACGAGGTCGCTCTGTTCCACGGCGCCTATATCGCCAGCCACACCGACCGGCGGCTGTTCATCGCAGACCCGGGGAACGCCCGCATCCTGAGCGTCAAACTCAATTACTACACGGAAGAGACCGTCTCGTTGAAAGATGTTCCAGATGCGGGAGGCCCGGCCAATTGACAGAAGAAAAGGAGCACGGGAAATGACCAGAATAGCGAAATCGTCGGCGATGTGTCTCGCGGCACTCGTGACCCTGACGTTTACAGCCCTCCCGGCCCGGGCGGAGACGCCGTTGCACCGGCCGGTCGAAGTCAATTTCGACGGAGTATCGGTCGAAAGCGCGCTGGCGACGCTGGGCGAACGGGTGGGCGTTCGGTTCGAGTACGACGCCGATCTGATGAAAGGGCAGTATTCGGTCACCTACCAGGCCGAGGACCAGGAGGCGGGCCGGGTCGCGATGCGGATACTGTATCCCCGCGGCCTGGAGCTCGGAGAGATGCGCGGCAACCGGGTCCGGATCGTGAAACGCGACCCATATGACGAGTTCAAGCCCAAGCGGGAGGAGAACTACGAGTTCGTCCGCAAGCCGACGCTGACCCGGGAGGGGGACGACGTGACCATCACCTTCGAGACGGCGGGCTGGTGCGACGTGACGGTCGCCATCGAGGACGAGCAGGGCGACATCATCCGCCATCTTGCGAGCGGGGTGCTCGGTCCGAACGCGCCCGAGCCGTTCGTGTGGAACTCGAGGGCGCAGACGCTGGTCTGGGACGGGAAGAACGACAAGGGCGAGTACGTGGACGACAAGGACGCGGTGTCCGTCCGCGTCTCGCTCGGCCTCAAGCCGCGCTTCGATCGGACCCTGTTCTGGCATCCGGGCAAAGCGGCGGCCCGCGACATAAATCTAGCGGCGGGACCGGAAGGGGTCTATGTCTTTCAGGGTGGAGCTTTTCTGGACCATGTGCGTTTGTTCGACCGGGACGGGGACTACGTGCGCACGGTGTATCCGTTCCCGAACCGTCGGCTGGAACAGATCCGGGGATTGCATTGGCACGAATTCCCCGACGGCGAGCGAATCCCGATCAAACCGAACTACACTCAAAGCACATTGCTGATCAGCGACAGCCCCTGCGTCAAGACCACCTATAATCCGGAAACACAACAATATCGCGGGGTGGCGGGTCCCCGCTCCGGTTTCAATGACAGATTACATTGGTCGGCTGGGGGGCCGATGACCACAGTCGACGATCAGATCGCCCTGGTCTCCAGCCGGGTGATTCGTCTCACGGACGGAGCCCCCGGGGGCCTTGCCCTGCACGGGCCGCTCGTGACATTGAACAGCGACAACCCCCGGTTCCAAAGAAGGGGCCAGCGGCTTGACGACGCCGAATGTCTGGTTCGCCCCCGCCGCGCCGCGTTGTGCCCGGAGGGAAAATGGCTGTATCTGACCATGTACAACGAGTATTCGCCTGGAGGGCGGTTGCAGTCAGGAAACTGGATCAGAACGATCTGGCACCACAAGATCCTGCGTTTGCGTTACGAGGGCGACGAGCGGCCGACGCTGTTCGCAGGCGGAGAAACGGCCGGCGACAAGGACGGTCAGTTCAACATACCGGCCGACGTGGCCTGCGACCAGCAGGGCCGGGTGTATGTGGCCGACCATCTCAACGACCGCATCCAGGTCTTCGATTCCGACGGGAAGCATCTGCGCAACATAGCCGTCGACAAACCCACCCGGCTCCACCTGCATCGCGAAACCGGCGAGATATTCGTGTTCTCCTGGGCGTTGCCGGTTCCTCTGCGCCCGAACGCTTATGGGATTCGCACGTCCATCCAGCCCCAAGACCGGGCGAATCAGTATTACCGTCTGACGAGGTTCTCGGCTCTGGACGATGGCGCCGAACGGCAGGACTCCTGGGATTTGCAACAGGCCACCGGTCTGGAAAGGACGATCTGGTCGAACGTGGAAATGGACGCCGTGGTGGACGACGGCTCAGACCCGGTCCGGGTATGGATCACCAGACCCCGGCTGGGGCGACATGACCCCGTTCCAGACCCGTCTTTCGGCGGCACCATTTCACGGGAGCGGGGCTTTCTGTTGCTGACGCTGGAAGACGGCCAATGGACACTGAAGCGGGATTCCGTGGAAGAGGCCTCCCGGGCCATCGAGTGGGCCGAGCCCTCTTTCATGAACCGCCAGCGGCTGTATGTCAATCCGACGGACGGACAGCTCTACGTTTCCTGGGAAGAGGGGTACTGCAAGTCGTTCAAGACGGTGTTGCGCATCGACCCCGAGACCGGGCGGCTGCGCCAGGTCCAACTACCGCTTTCCACCGAAGACATGGCCTTCGACCAGGACGGACACGCCTATCTGCGTACCAGCGACCAGATCATTCGCTACACCGCCGATTTTTCGCGGGAAATACCGTTCGACTACGGCGAGGAACGAGCCCGCGTTGGATACGGATCGGGAGGCGGCTCACGGACCGCGCACGTGCTCAGCGGAGCAGTCTTTCCCGGAAACGTCGGGTTTCATCAGGGCGGGATGCATGTCAACGCGCGCGGCGATATCGCGGTCGGCGTCCTCTACCAAAGCGGGCTCAGGTCTCGGGAGAACGAGGCGCAACTGCACGACGGCACCGGGTTTGAACCGGTCATGTATCCCGGCCGCCGCTACCGTCCCGACGCGGCGCGGTGGAGCGGGATGCTGATTCATGTTCTGGACCGGCACGGCCATTTGAGGCATAAAGACGCCGTGCCCGGCCTGCCCAATTTGGCCAACGGCATCGGCATTGATGCACGGGGCGACATCTATTTCCTCTCGGCCGCTGTTCGCATGTACGACGGAGAGGAGTATTTCAACAACTGCGCCGGTACGGTGATGAAATTTACGCCCGGAGAGGCCCGCTTGCGCTCGCCCGAGGGTGCTGCGGTGCCGCTTGAGCAAAAGCCCGACCGCCCGCTGGACCTGTCTCGCTGGGGCGGCAGTGCGTGGGTCGAGGGAGCTCACTGGTTCTACGGCGGCGTGGGCTGGGGGGGAAAGAATCCCGGCACACCCGCATGCGCCTGCCCCAACTCCCGTTTCGCCCTCGATTATTTCGCCCGCAGTTTCACGCCCGAAATCGACCGCTATAACGTGGGTATTGTCGACAGCAGCGGCAACCTCATTCTCCGCATCGGCCAACCCGGCAACATCGATGATGGGGTGCCGTTGGTGAAAGACGGCGGCCCAGCAAACCAGCGGTCCATCGGCGGCGATGAAACCCCCCTGAAATTCGCACCCTACGTCGCCACCCACACCGACCGGCGGCTGTTCATCGCCGACCCCGGTAACGAACGGATTGTCAGCGTCAAGCTCGACTACCACACCGACGAGACCGTCTCGCTGGGGGACGTGCCGGACGCGGCCGGCGATTGACAGGTCCGGCACGTTCGACGCAGAACGGCCCGCCTGCCCGTACGAGCTTCGCGCGGTACCGATCGTATCGCTCGCCCCCCGTCCGCCGCCGCAAGGTGGATACGATGTACCTGCGCGTTTCCGGTTTTTCGTCGAAAGCCTGCTTGACTTCGCCCGTTCTCCGCGCGATAATCCCCCGTATCCCGTAGATGGCCGAGGGCGATGGGACTTCACATTCTACGCGAGGCCCGAGTGGTCTTCAGTTGTTTGAACAACTCTGCGCGTGATCGCGGCGGCACCAACCGGTTCTCCCACCGGTTCACGGGACTTCTCCCTCTTGACCAGATGGGCTTCTTCTGACCCGTTGGACGGACTTCCTCGATCAACGTGGGGAAGGAATGCTATGGATAGACCGCACGAGGACTGTGGCGTGTTCGGCATCTGCGGCGATGACCGGGCGGCCCAACGCGCGTTCTTCGGGCTCTACGCCCTGCAGCACCGGGGCCAGGAGAGTTCGGGGATCGCCGTCGCCGACGCCGGCCGTATCAAGCTGAAGCGGGGCACCGGGCTGGTCTCGCAGGTGTTCGACCGGAGCGATTTCGGATCGCTTCTCGCTGGCCGGGCCGCCATTGGCCACAACCGATACTCGACGACCGGCCTGTCGA
>PUPC01000044.1 GCA_003553185.1 Planctomycetota bacterium
CGCAGGTGCTCGTCGTGGTCCATCGCCGCAAGGACGCTCGGGAACTCGCCACACAACTGGGCGCCCGGACAGATAACGATTCCGCCGTTCACCTGTCGGCCCTGATGTGTCCGGCTCATCGGTCCGCCGTTCTGAAACAAGTGAATGCAACTCTGCTCACCGGTGCCCCCTGTCGCCTGGTGTCCACCCAGCTCATCGAAGCAGGTGTGGATATTGACTTCCCGGTGGTTTATCGCGCCCTCGCAGGTCTGGACAGCGTGGTACAGGCGGCCGGTCGCTGCAATCGCGAAGGGAGGCTGGCCCGCGGCCGCGTCGTCGTTTACCGGGCGCCGACCGAGCCGCCTCTGGGAATGCCACAACGTGGGGCGGAGACCACCCTCTCCCTGCTCAAGGAGAAAGGAAGCGAGCTCGACCCGAACGACCCCGCTCTGTTCGACACCTACTTTCGAATGCTCTATCACACGGGCCACCTCGATGCTCGTGGTATCCAGGCGCTCCGGGCGGACTTCAACTTCGCAACTGTCGCGAAGCGCTTCCGCTTGATCGAAGATCAGTTCTCGCATACGGTGATTGCTCCTTATGGCGATGCTCCGGCATGGCTGGACGCGCTGCGCGAAGAGGGACCGAACCGTAGGACACTCCGGGCGCTCCAGCCCTACACGGTGAACATATACAGCCGCTCGTTCGCCCAACTCGTAGATGTCGGGGCGCTCGAGGAGGTCTCGGAACGGCTCTTCACACTGGCGACCGGCTTCGAACACCTGTACGACGATTCGTTCGGTTTGATTGATGGCGACGAGCCGAGGTCCAGCCCCGGCTCGCTAATTGTATAACCGGCTTTGTTTTGGAGGAAAATGAGATGGCACCGAATCGCAGCCCGACGTTGAGCTTGCGGGCCCGCGGCCCGCTGGCCTGCTTCACCCGGCCGGAGCTAAAAGTGGAGCGAATGTCCTACCCGGTCATGACGCCGTCCGCCGCTCGCGGCCTGATCGAGGCCGTCATCTGGAAGCCGGCGATCCGGTGGCGAATCGAGCGCGTCAAGGTGCTGAGCGATATCAAGTTCATCTCATTTCGCCGGAACGAAGTGAGCTCGAAGGCCAGTCGTCCCCCAATCGCGACGGTCAACAAGGGCGGACCACCACCGGTCTACTTCGCCGATGCCGATCGAGCTCAGCGAAACACGGTTGCTCTCCGCGACGTCGATTATATCATCGAAGCGCACTTCACGATGACGGACCGCGCCGGTTCCGGTGATAACGTGTTCAAGTTCATTGACATGTTCAGCCGCCGGATCGAAAAGGGGCAGCACTTCCATCAGCCGTACTTCGGTTGTCGCGAGTTCGCTGCCGAGATCAAACCAGCGGGTGCCGCTCCCGATCCCATTGATGACACTCGCGACTTGGGGTTGATGCTCTGGGACATCAATTATGGAGAGGGCCGTAATACGCCGGTCTTCTTCGAAGCCCGCCTGGAGTGCGGCGTCCTAGACATCCCAGCTGATCCGCACGCCGCCTGGGCTGACGAGCTGAATGAGAAAGGAGGTGAACACGGATGATTCTGCAAGCGCTTCACCAGCTTGCCGAACGGGAGGGCCTGCTCCCCGACCCCGATTTTGAGCTCAAGCCGATCGCGTGGCTTATTCGCGTGAGCGGAGACGGCGGGTTAGCCGGCATCGACGGCACTCATCACATCCCGCTCGTGGAAGAAGGTCGCAAGTCGCCTCGGCCACAGGCCAAACCTTTTTTCGTCCCGCGCGAAAAGCCGAGAACAAGCGGGGATCGAGCTTTCTTTTTCTTTGACAAGGCCGAATACGTATTCGGAATCGACCCCAACGGAACGCGTTCCGGCAAAAAACTCCAGAAGCGGGCAGGCCTCTTCCGAGAGCGTGTTGCCCAGTGCGCGGAGGAGACGGGAGACGATGGGGCCAAAGCCGTTCGATCCTTTCTGGATGCACTTGATTCGGGTGACCAAACCGTCAATGTCAATGAGAACTGGGCATCCAATGACCTCTTTGCGTTCGTTTACGCCCCCGATGTTGATACGCTGGTCACAAACCGCCCAAAGGTCCGAAACTACTGGAAGGGGCTGCGTACAGAGGAAGCGGAAGAGCAAGAAGGCGTCTGCCAATGCCTCGTGACGGGCGAACCGTTCACGGGCGAGGTCGGCAACTTCCCACAATTGAAGCTGGTGCCTGGCGGAACAACCAGCGGAGTCGGGATCGTATCCTTCAACGCCAAGGCGTTCGAATCATACGGCTGGAGGCGGAACGAAAACGCGCCCGTCTCCAGAGACGCCGCCGAGACCTGCGCCACCGCCATCAACCGCCTTCTCCATCCCGCCTATCCCGACCCGAAGCAGCCCGACCAGCCGCTCCCCCGGCGCCGCTACGTCCTGAGCGACGACACCGTCGTTTGTTTCTGGTCGGCCGAGAGTCGCGGCGACGAGCTCTGCGACTCGCTCGTGCCCGTCTTGGAAGCCAATGAAGAAGAGGTCGGCAACGTGTACCGCTCGGTCTGGCAGGGCCGGCCACCCGACATCGCCGCCCCGTCTGCGTTCTATGCCCTGGTGCTCAAGGGCGCCCAGGGCCGGGCAACCGTTCAGGACTGGTTCGAGTCCACCGTCGAACAGGTGGCCCTGAATGTGGCACAGCACTTCGCCGACCTCGCCATCGTCCGCAACGTCCCGAAGCCCAAGAAGCGGGACCTTCCTCCCCAGTTCCCCCTCCGGCTCCTGCTGGAGTCGTTGGCCACGCGCGGCGACCGGTCACAAATCCCGCCCCACCTGGCCGCCCAGGTCTTCAACGCCGCGTTGAGGGGAACGCTCTACCCCTTTTCGGTGCTCACTCGGGCGATTGACCGCTTCCGAGCCGAAATATCCCGAACCGACTGGCCAGACCTCAACCGGCGCGACGCCCGAGCCGCCCTCATCAAGGCCGTGCTGAACCGCCGCAAGCGACGAATGCCCGAAACCACTCAGTACAAGGAGGTGAAAAGCAAAATGGACCCGAAAAACCACGCCCCGGGCTACCTGCTCGGCCGGCTGCTCGCCGTGATCGAGCGGATGCAGCAGACCGCGCTCGGCGACGTTAATGCTTCCGTCGTCGACCGCTACTTCAGCGGCGCCTCGGCCACCCCGGCCGCCGTCTTTCCCCGGCTGCTCAAGAACCTTCGGCACCACGCGCGGAAAGCGAAGGACAATGATCAGACATCGGGGACCGCCGGGTGGCTCGAGAAGCAGGCCGACGAGATCGCGAGCGAGCTCGCCGGATTCCCCGCTCATCTGAACCTAGAACAGCAGGGCCTGTTCGTGCTCGGCTACCATCACCAGCGCCATTGGCTCTGGATGAGCAAAGAGGACCGGGCCACAGCAGAGGCAAATGCAAATGTCTGACGCGGGGCCTGGCCGTCACAAGAACGTTTCTCTCACAAAGGAGGTAACAATGGCCGCAATCGATCATCGATATGATTTCGCACTGCTATTCGACGTCACCAACGGCAACCCAAACGGCGACCCGGACACCGGAAACGCCCCACGCATCGACCCCGAGACCGGGCACGGTCTCGTGTCGGACGTCTGTCTGAAGCGGAAAATCCGGGACTTCGTCCGGCTCGCCAAGGCCGACCCCGAGAGCAACGAACCGGAGCAGGGATACGACCTCTACGTCAAGCATCGTAGCGTGCTGCAGCCGCTGCACGAGCAGGCGTACAAGGCACAGGGCCTGGACGTCAAGGAGAAAAAGAAAGACAAAAAGCTCTCCAACGTCGAGAAGGCCCGAGCGTGGATGTGCCAGACGTTCTACGACATCCGCACGTTCGGAGCCGTGCTCACCCTCGACATCAACTGCGGCCAGGTCCGCGGGCCGGTCCAGATCGCCTTCGCACGCTCGGTCGACCCGATTGCCTCTCTCGAGCAGTCAATCGTTCGAAAGGCCGTCGCCACCGAACGGGAGGCGGACAGCCAAATCAAGAAACACGGACAGATTACGGGAACGATGGGGCGCAAGCAGATTATCCCTTACGCTTTGTACGTTGCTCATGGGTTCATCTCGCCGTATCTGGCCGCTGACACCGGCTTCTCGGACGACGACCTCGAGATACTCTGGCAGGCGCTCAAGATGATGTTCGAACACGACCGGTCCGCCGCCCGGGGCGAGATGGCATCCCGAAAGCTCTGGGCCTTCGAGCACGAAAGCCCGTTGGGCAATGCCCCGGCCCATACTCTCTTCGACCGCATCAGCATCGCCCGGAAGGACGACTCGAAGCCAGCACGGGCCTTCACCGAGTACGAGGTTGCACTGGACACCACGGATACGCCGAACGGCATCACGGTGCACGAGTTGCTCTGAGGCCCGTCATGTACGATGAAGAGGATCTGCTCCCGCTCTCCGCTCTCCAGCACCTTGTCTTCTGCGAGCGCCAGTGGGGGCTGATCCACCTGGAAGGAATCTGGACCGAAAACCGGCTGACGGCCGAGGGACGCCACATACATGACCGCGCACACCTGCGCGAATCCGAGTCCCGCGGTGACCTCCGCATCGTGCGCGGCCTCCGCCTGCGTTCTCTCCGGTTCGGGCTGTCGGCCAAGGCCGACATCGTCGAGTTCCACCGCATTAAAATTGACGAATGCGGGCCGCAAGACCCTCCGGGCGTACAACTTCACAACACCTCCGGCTCGTGGCGGCCTTACCCCGTCGAATATAAACGCGGCCGGCCCAAAACCGACGACAGCGACAGAGTTCAACTCTGCGCACAGGCCCTCTGCCTGGAAGAGATGCTCGCGGTTCCGGTCCCCATCGGCTGCCTCTTCTACGGCAAAAAGCACAGGCGCTACGAAATCGCACTTGACGAACAGCTTCGGCGGCGAACCGAAGAGCTTGCCCACCGGCTGCACCAACTGACCGAGAACGGAGTTACCCCGCCGGGGACATACGGCAAAAAATGCCGCCGCTGCTCGCTACTCGAACAATGTATGCCCAAACTCGCCGGACACCGCAGCGCTCGTGGATATATCGAACGCTTCCTCTCGCAAATCGAACAGGAAACCGAGACGTGAAACGAATACTCAATACGCTGTACGTGACCACCGACGGCGCGTACCTCGCACGCAAATCGAGCAACGTTCTCGTCCGGGTCGAAAAAGAGACTAAACTCCGTGTGCCCGTCCACACCCTCGGCGGGATCGTCGCCTTCGGTCGCGTTTCATGCAGCCCCTCTCTCATGCGCCTCTGTGCCGAGAACCACGTGGCCATCTCTTTCCTTAGCCGCAACGGACGCTTCCTCGCTTGCATCCGCGGCCCCGTCTCCGGCAACGTCCTGCTTCGCCGCGAACAGTACCGTCGCGCCGATGACCTGGAAAAGAGTGCGGACATTGCACGTGATATGGTCTTCGCGAAAATCGCCAACCAGCGCACCGTCCTCCTCCGGGCCGCTCGCCAACACGAATCGGGCGAATCGCGGGAACAACTTCGAAGCACTGCCCGGCGAATGAAGCGCATCCTCGACCGAGCGGCTCATACAAAACCGCTCAATTCCATCCGCGCCCGCGAGGCCGAAGCTGCCGGCATGTACTTCGACACCTTCAACCATCTTATCACCGCACAGAAAGAACATTTTTTCTTCCACAAACGCAGCCGCCGCCCGCCGCTCGACAACATAAACTCCCTGCTTTCTTTCTTTTATACTTTGCTGACCCATGACGTCCGGTCTGCTCTCGAATCCGTCGGCCTTGACCCCGCTGTCGGGTACCTTCATCGCGACCGGCCCGGACGACCGAGCCTGGCCCTCGATCTCATGGAAGAACTCCGCCCGATTTTGGCCGACCGGCTCGCATTGTCCCTCGTCAACCGCCGGCAGATTAAACCCGACGGCATGGTGAAGACGGAGTCCGGCGCCGTTCGCATGAACGACCGCACCCGCAAGACCGTCCTGGTCGCCTACCAGAAACGCAAGCAGGACGCGATCACCCACCCGTTCACCAACGACCGCATCCGTATCGGTTTGCTGCCCCACCTCCAGGCGTTGTTGCTTGCCCGACATCTGAGAGGAGACCTCGACGGGTATCCCCCCTTCTTTTGGAAGTGAGATGAATCATGCTTGTGCTCGTCGCATACGATGTTCGGACCGATACCAGGCAGGGCCGGAAGCGCCTCCGACGCGTTGCCAATGTTTGCGAAGCTTACGGGCAACGTGTTCAAAACTCGCTCTTCGAGTGCCTGGTCGACCCGGCTCAGTGGACCGACCTCCGCCGCCGGCTGGTCGACGAGGCCGACCTCGAAGAGGACAGCTTGAGATTCTATTTCCTCGGGAAGAATTGGAAGCGCCGGATCGAACATATCGGAGCAAAGGAGACCTACGACCCTGAAGGCCCTTTGATTGTTTGATCGTTCCGCGAACCTGCCCCGCACATGACTTGCCCGCGAGGTTCGCGATATGATAAACTGACGCACCGAAAGCGGTTGCGGAAAGTCCGGTTCGCGCTGGACCTTCCTTCGGCATTCGCGACGGGGTCCGCGGAAACGCCCGCGCATCCTATTGCGCCCCAACCGCTTGTGAACGCAATGTCGCCCCCTTGCGCGGGGGCGTGGATTGAAACACAACGTCGCCGTGCAACTGCGCGGACCCCGCGGGCGTCGCCCCCTTGCGCGGGGGCGTGGATTGAAACGTTTTGATATCCAACCCAGTCGACGGGTA
>PUPC01000399.1 GCA_003553185.1 Planctomycetota bacterium
CCGGCGCGGTTCGTCATCCCGGCCGACCGGCTCGGCCCGTTCGAGCAGGTGTACGTTCGGGCGGACGCATCGCGGGCGTTCGAGGACGACGATGCGATGCTGACCGGGCCCGCGACCGTCGAGTTGGTCGCCCGCAACGGCGGGTCGCGGATCGTGCCGCGCGAGGGCGGCGGCCCGAACAAGGCGGAGGTCGACCGCATCGATGACGAGCCATTTACCCAACAGGCGACACTGGAGTCGGCCGAGATCGAAGAGCGCGGGCCCGGCCGGGTGGTCGTCGCACTCAAGGGCACGTTCTCGACCGACGAGAACGAATCGCTCGACGTCACCGCACGCCTGTACTTCTACGCCGGGTCCTCGACGGCCCAGATGACCTTCTCGGTGCGCAACCGACAGATGGACGACTTCGCACACTTCGTCGGCATCGAGCGGCTGGCGGTCAACACGCCATTACGAACCGACGGTGCGATAAAAGCCCGGTTCTCGGCGGACGGAGAGGCCGCAGAACGGGACGGGCTGCCGGCACGTCTTGCTCAGACCGACTGGAACAGTTTCACACTGACGGCGGAAGGTGCCGAGCCGCTCGAGGGCGAACAGTCGGGCGGCTGGGTCGAGCTGTCCTCACCCGTCGGCCGACTCGTCGCGGGCAGCCGCTGGTTCTGGCAGAACTACCCCACCGGCCTTTCGGTCGAGCCGGAGGGGACGGTAAGCGTCGAGGTGAAAGGCGACGCCGGCGACCGGGTGGACCTGTACACGGGCGGGGCAAAGACGCACTTCCTGTTTTTCCATTTCGATCGCGGTGAGGCCGCCGAGCCGGAGAGCATCGCCGCGGGCACCACACATCCACTGTTCGCGGCCTGCGAGCCGGCCTGGTACTGCCAGGAGACAAAAGTCTTCGGCAACCTGGTCAGCGCCGATCCGGACCTATACGAACCCGAACACCGCGACCTGGTCAGCCGTGTCCAGAAGCACATCGACGCCTGGATACGGCAGATCGTCGAGCAGCGGCCCCGGACCGACTGGGGCGTCGACGAATACGGCTGGCTCAATTTCGGCAGCGGGCTGAGCTCGAGAAGTCGCGTCTTCGAAACCGCCGAGGAAAGCTGGTGGGACAGCAATTACTATGACTTCCCACACGCGGCCCTCGTCAACTTCTTCAGGACGGGCGACCTGATCAACCTGACCACGGCCGAGGAGGCCGGGCTGCACCTCGCCGACATCGACATCTGTCACAGCTTCCCGGGCCGCCCCGCCTGGATCGGGGCCCCGCGCAGCGGCCCGGTGATCGGCCACTTCCGCAATTATGGCCGGGGACAGGTGTTCATGGGGCACGCCTCGTTCACCTTTTATAAGAACGAGAGCTTGTACGAACTGTATTACCTGACCGGCGAACGCTGGTATCGCGACATCGGGCTGATGAGCTCGGACTTCGCCATGCGGCGATGGGGCCGAGGAGCACTGAGAAACCTGGCTCATGGCATCTGGGGCGTACTCAGCGCATACCATCACACCCACGACGACAAATACCTGGACCGTGCGAGGTTCTTCGTCGACGAATGGGGCAAGCCGTGGCAAGACCGCGGCGATGGGAGCTTCGAGGACACACTGTGGATGTATGGCCTCGCCTGTGAGGCGTACGACAAGTACTTCCGCATCACCGGCGACAAGGAGACCGCACGCTATCTGGTCAAGGCGGTGGACGCCCTGATCGAGGAGGGCGGCGGCGGGATGATCAACCTGGTCGGGTTCGGGCTGGCCTACGAGTACACCGGCGACGAGAAGTACCTTGAGAGAGGGTTGAATCAGGCCAGGAGATTCGCCGCCGGGGAGCCCGGCCGCCGAAGTCGCACCAAGGATTTCGCCCAGCACTTCCGGGCTTCGCCCTACTTCTTCACCTACCTGACAAAGGGCTACGAACCGGACCCGGTCCTCCCGGCCGAAGAAGAGCAGGAGTAACAGTCCCGCGTTCCCGAACGGGCGCCCACATCCCCGATGAGGAGGTGGTACGCATCCGGCTCGGCAGGGCTATCCGGGGCATCCGGCCGCCAGATTCGGCTCGTGCCAACGAATCCGCGCCACCCAAATGGTGTTGTCGCTGCCGTATTTTTCGCATCCCGGCGGCTGCATCCATTCCGCAACGATGACCCAGGTCTCGTCGGCGGACACATCGCACACCGAGAAATTGCCCAGTCTTGCGCCGCGATTCGGGACCAGCTCCCGTTCCGTATCCCGGATGACGATCGGTCCCCCGGGGTCCACCTGTGCGATCATCAGCGGTGCACGGTGCCGAAACACGTTGTCGTTGTTCAAACCGCGGCGGGTATAGACGAGAAACAGCCCGCCGCTGTGAGTGACCCAGTGCTGCTGCGTGTTGTAGTTGCCCAGTTCAGAGCCGTCGTCGAACCGCCATGGGACGGGGGAATCGAAATGCAGGCCGTCATCGCCTACGGCGACATAGCCGCGGACATCGTTGCGAAGCGTGAGATAATATCGGCCGCCGTAGCAGGTCAGCGATGGCTCGCAGAACCCGCGCGGCTGGTCCAGCGTCAGCTCGCTCCCATGCTCCAGGTACTCCAGTCGTGAGCCGTCAAACGAACATCGCACCACGGTGGCAGCGTGGCAGGCGTGCCAGTCGTCGGAACACCCTCGGAAGTATATCGGCAGCAGGACCGTCCCGTCGGCCAGGTCCACACGCTGTGCTGAGCCGGCCCCTGCGTGCTCGAACTCGGGGCGCTCGGGGAGGTTCATCACTTGCCACGGCGTCCAAGTGCGTTCGCCCGGTCGATAGACCGCGTACGCGGGCTCGCGCCTTCCGGCAGCTATGGGGTGCTGATCGTCGGAGTAACGGACCGTCTGGCCGGTTGACAGCAGTGTTCGGCTGACCGCGTGCCAGCTCGGTGTCATGTCACAGATTGCGACGGTGGTCCCCCCGGCCTCCTCCCTGCGGCCAAGCGTGTCGGCATGTTCCACGGGGCCGTCCCACGTCTCGCCGAGGTCCGAAGACCGCCATTCGGACAGAGCGAAGAACACGTCTGAGCCCTCGATCAGGGCGGGCTGGGCGGTGAGCACCGCGGTCGGCGGCTCATCCCCCTTGCCGGGGATAATCCCGGCCCGGGCCTGTGCCCAGAACGTCCGGCCATCGAATCCACTGGTCACTGAGGCAAGCGAAATGTCATAGTCCGGCATGATGATCCTCAGTTCAACCGGTCTCGCCCGGAAGGTGGTTGCACCGCCGGATTATGGCATCCCGTGGCTCCACGTGCCGGCGCTGGGGATGCCGACGGCCCCCGCGGCGTCCACGCCATAGACGTAGTACCTGCGCCGTTCTTCCCTCGGGAACTCGCGGTCGTCCCAGAAGCCATAGCCGACGATTGGTGCGGGATGCCAGCGGAAGGCATGCCGCCGGTTCCAGTCGTCCTGTCTCATGACAAAATAACCGGTCGCCTCGATTCCGCGCGGCGGAGCCCAGAGCACCAGGCGGCGGCCGTCGTGCCAGGGGACGACCCGGACCCGCCCGGTTGCCCCGGGCAGGGCAAGTGTAACCGGGCCACGACCGCCCTCGACGCCGAGTGCGTTCACCGGGCGGACCTCGTAGGCCCAGCTCTCTGGCCAACTGTACTCGCTCGGCTTGCCGGTCGGCTCGACATCCGAATCCACGTAGCGCGTGGTGTCAACCGGCTCCGTCGTGATCCGCTCGAACCGGCCTCTCAGCGAGCCGTGGTCGAACTTGGCGTCCCAGTACGCGGCCTCCTCGACGGGCGCCCGATAGACGTGATAGCCGACGACATCCTCGGCGGAGCAGGGCTGCCAGGCGACGTGGACGCCGTCGTCTTTGCGCACGGCATCGGCCCACCGCACTGCGGGCGGATCGGTCCGGCCGGGGGCCGAGACCGCCTCCTGCCGGCCGTCCTTGCTCGTCGCCGTCACCCGGTAGAACACCTTTTCGCCCGCATCGAGGTCGTTGTCAACGAACGCCGTCTGGTCGGGGTCCAGGTCGGCAACCTTCTCCCATTCCGCCTTCCACACGACCTCTCCCCTCCCCCGGTCGACCCGGTAAGCGCCGACATCCCCCGACTGCGGCGGGTTCCACGACACTTGCGCCGTCCCGTCTCCCTTTGTGACCACGGCCACGTCCCTCGGCGGGGCGAGTTCATCACTTTCCTCCGCCCGGGGCTGATACCGGTAGGTCCAGGTCTCCTGCACCGTCGGTTGTCCGGTCGTCCAGGTTTGCAGACCCGCGCTGATGACCGTCACGTTGCGTGCCTCGTCGTAGGCGACATCCAGCGAGCCGTGATGCGGGGCGGGCGTCACCACGGGCAGCCGTTCCCACCGGTTCTCTCGGACGTGATAGACGGCCACCTGGATCGGCTTCACGCTGTGGGGCGCTTGTGGGCGAAACTGGAGCACGACATCGTTCGCCGAGTCGTAAGCGGTCAGGCCGCCGGGCAGCCCGATCCCCTCCGGCTCGAGGTCCGTCCACTCGCCCTCGGTCGGGTCAAACGCCCAGACGGATTTCTTGCCGAAAAACAGATACCGGCCGGTTTTTGGATCGTATTCGACCCCACCTCGGCCGGCTCGCTCTGCCGGGACCTGATCGCTCTGTGAAAGCGGAGCCCAGGCATTCGAGTAGGCGTCGTAACAGTTGAGTATTCCGTGGGTACGCCACCAGTAGCAGACGGCGTGTCGTTGGTCATAGCCGCCGGGCAGGCCGATGTGGTCTCCAAGATGTTCGGCCGGTTTGGCGGGATACCACTCATCGCGGCGGCAGTCGAGCAACCAGGGCACCGCGTACTGCATGTGTACCCGCAGGGCGTTCAGCCAGCCGTGCCCGCCGGTGAGGCCGGAGCGCGGCGACAATAACACCTGGTTCGACCGGTCGTACAGGATGCCCCAGGTAATGCAGGTTTCGTTCGGCCGCTCGTGGGTGTCGAGCAGCCGCTTCCAGGTATGGTCGCCCGCCTCGTAGAACCACGTCTGGCTGGTCTGCGGACAGTCAACCCGCCGGCCGTGTGCGCCCCAGAGCACCACTCGCCGCCGGTCGCTGTCGTAGGTGAGGGCCGACTCGTAAGTCACGTTCGAGACGCTGTCGTCCTCGAGCGAGCCGCCCCACCGGCGCAGCACAAACGAGTTCGCCGGCTGGTCTTCGACAGCCGGACTGTCCGGGTCGATCACTCCGCAGTCGCGCGGCGTGCCGGCCAGCCGCCTGAACAATCTCTTGACGTCCGGCAGGTCCTTGAAATCGCGAAGCCGGAGCACCCGGATGGCGGCAGCGGCCACGAGCATACTGTCGTCGTCCTCGGCCAGGCGAATCAGGTGCGGCACCGCCTTCGGATCGCCGCACAGGCCGAGCTGCTGGGCGGCGTTCGACCGGACCTCTTCGGACACGTCCCCGGTCAGTTCGATGAGGGTGTCGACAGCGGCCACGTCGCGCCGTCCGCCCAGTGCCATCGCCGCCGCTCGGCGGATCACCTCCCGCCGGCTGCCTGCGGCCTCGACCAGCACGTCGACAACCCCCGGGCCTTCGGCCGAGATGGAGCCCCACCGATGCATGTTCCGAGCGTGGTTGTCGAACACATCGTCGCCCTCGAGCAGCTCGCGTATGCCCCACGGGGAGCCGAGGGTCATCAGCCGGGTGGCCGCCCCGGCGGATGTCGCCCGATGGCCCCGGGCGAGAAACCGGGCGACGAACTTCGCCGTCTCGTCCGCCGTCTCCAGCTCGACGTGGGTCAGGGCAAACGACATGTACTCATCGGTCCCGTAGGTCGCCAGCTTCTTCACCGTGTCCTGCCCGGCTCGGCCGGCGAGTTGGACAAGAGCGAGCACGGCGTACCGGCGGAGCCGCCGATGTTTGCCGACATCGAGCGCGACCTCGCTCAGGGCGGGCGCGGCGTCCGGCGAGCGGCCGGCCCCAAGCCCGATGATCGCGGCGATCTGTTCGTCCGGGCAGGCGGCGTCGTCGAGGATGACCCGGGCGGCGGCAGACACCCCCTCACTGTCACCCAGCTTCCCGAGCGCCGAGGCGGCCGCACCGCGCACCCACCGGTCGGGGTCGTCGAGGAGTGTGGGCAGTTCCTTCAGCGCGGTCAGACCGCCGAGCCGACCGAGTATGTCGGCGGCACACGCTCGGACGCCTGCGTCCGGCGCGCTGCACGCCCCGACGACGGCGGTGACCGCGTCGGAGGTCTCGGCGAGAGCGAGTCCCTCGAGCGCGGCGACCCGCATCTCGGTCGTCCGATCCTCGCCGTCCAGGATCGCCAGCAGCCGGCCGACCGACTCGTCATCAGCTAGCTGCCCGAGTGACAGGCAGGCCACGAAACGGACTCCGGGGTCGGAGTCGTCCGTCAGAGTCTCCAGCGTGCCGACGACCTCGTCCGACGATTCGCACAGCCCCAGCCCCAGTGCCACCGCCTGGCGTACCTCGCCGTTCTCGTGCTCTGCCTCGCCACGCAGGAACCCGGCCATGTTCAGGTTGCCCAGCCCGATGGCGGCGACGTAGCGCTCGGTGGGCTCGTTCGTGCCCGGCTCGACCAGGCGGCTGCGGAGGGTCCGGTCGCACGAGGCATCGCCCGACCGCGCCATCGCCACCAGGGAGGGCAGGATCGCCTCGGCCCGCCCGTACCAGGCGGGCGCCCAGGTATGCCGGAAGAGATACGGATGGCGCGCCCGGGCAAGAATGTCCAGAACCATCTTCCAGCCGGTAGTCCCTGCGGCGTACTCTTCGACGGCCCAGAACAGCGATTGCTTGTGTACCCGGTCGCGGAGCAGCTCGAATATCGACACCCGGCCCGGCCACTGGTTCGTGAGGAAGTCGCCCTCGAGCCGATGGAGTGCGGCCAGCGCCTGGTAGCCGACCGACCGGTTCTCGTGCCAGACCAGCTCCGACAGGGCCGGAACGTGGGCCGAACGCCCGTCGATCGACATCCGGCGAATGCAGTCCCGGAGCAGCTCGGCCGTCCGATCAACGAGGTCGTCTTCTTCGGGTTCACCCGGCACCGTCCCGGAAGGGAAGGCGGCCTCGATGTCATCGGGCAGGTCCGCCTTGGGCGTGTCCGCCGGCTCGAAGACCGTGGCGTCGTCGATGACGTGTGCGGCCGTCTTTGTCGCCTTCGCCACAGCCGAGACGACATCGTCGAGCCGCTCCTCCTCGCCGATCCGGTAGGGACCGACCGTACCCTCGAACACGTCGGGAACGACGGCATACTTCAGGCCGGTCTGCTTGTGAGCGACGGCCAGTGCCTCTGACGCGGGCAGCCAGGCGCGGGGCATGACGACTCCGGTGCCGGACAAGCTGTCGGGAATGAGTTTGGTATGAACGCCGCCGGACGTATACAGGGGGGTGCTCAGCATGCGCCTTCGCATGGGCCGTCTCCATAGCAAGAGTATGTGCTCAACAGGACTGCATTATAGCCCGAGGCAGATGCTGTCAAGTGGCGTGGCAAACCCGTTTCGCCGGGGAGCCGACGGACCGTTCTTCGATTTCGTACCAGGCGGGATTCCAAAACCATCACACCGCCGTTGCGACGGGCAAGTCGATTGAATATGATGACGGCGTCAGGACAACACAAGAAAGGAAGCAGTATGACCACAGGAATCGGGCACGCTGATCAGTTCATCACAGAAGACGACATCCGCCGGACGGTGGCCGACGGGCTCGACGAGGCCCAATTGGAGGGCAAGCGGGTCCTCGCCATCATCCCCGACAGCACCCGCACGATGCCCATGCCCCTGATGTTTCGCCTGCTCACCGACCGGCTGATGGGCTCGGCGAAGGCGATCGACTTTCTGGTTGCGCTGGGCACTCACCCGGCGATGAGCGAAGAGGCGCTCACCCGGCTGGTCGGGCGGACTCCCGACGAGCGGGCCGGCAAGTACGCCGATGTCCGGGTGATGAACCACGCCTGGGACGACCCCGACCAGCTCGAGGTGGTCGCCCGGTTGCCGGCGGAGGAGATCGAGGACATCTCGGGCGGCCTGATGAGCGAGGAGGTGCCCGTCGCCATCAACCGGATGGTCTTCGACTACGACGTGCTGCTCATCGTCGGCCCCGTCTTCCCCCACGAGGTGGTCGGGTTCTCCGGCGGGAACAAATACCTGTTCCCCGGCATCGCCGGCCCCGAGATCATCCACTTCTTCCATTGGCTGGGGGCGGTGGTCACTAACCCGCTGATCAACGGGACGAAGGACACGGTGACCCGCCGGGTGGTCGAGCGGGCCGCCGAGCTGGTCGGCATGCCCACCCTCTGCCTCGCCCTGGTGACCAAGCACGCCGGGAACCACGGCGTCTTCTTCGGCCCGGCCCGGGAGGCGTGGTCGGCGGCCGCCGATATCGCCGCCCAGACGCACGTTCGGTACGTCGATCGCAGCTATGACCGGGTGCTCGGGCTCGCCCCCGAGATGTACGACGACATCTGGACGGCGGGCAAGGTGATGTACAAGCTCGAGCCGATCCTCGCCGACGGGGCCGACCTGATCATCTTCGCCCCGCACATCGACGAGGTGTCGTACACCCACGGCAAGATTCTCGACCGGATCGGCTACCACACCCGCGATTATTTCCTCAAGCAGATGGACAAGTTCGAGGGCGTCCCCCGCGGGATCATGGCCCACTCGACACACGTCAAGGGGATCGGGACCTACCGGGACGGGATCGAGAGGCCGCGATGCAACGTCATCCTCGCCACCGCCATCCCCGAGGAGCGATGCCAACGCATCAACCTGGGTTACCTCGACCCCGAGAGCATCGACCTCGACGAATGGGAGGGGCGTGAGGACGAGGGCGTGCTCGTCGTGCCCGAGGCCGGCGAGACCCTCTACCGGCTCGCCGACGGCTCCGTCCCCAGAGTGGACGAGTTGGCATAACCCGCCGGAGGAGCGCCCTGGTCGCGCCAGCAAGCCCGGCTCGATGTCGTTTGGCCCACTCGGAAGTGCGGATTATTCGTTTGACACGGTGCGGGGGCGGGCTATACTTCGGTTGAATGGAATCTGGCCGAAGCCCTGGGAAGGGCCAGCGGGAAACACGCTTGGCAGGCAGTTAGGAATAAGAAAGGATGTGATGTAGTACCCAACGAACGGGCCTCAGGCGCATGTCGTGTTCTTTGGACGTGTTCATGTTTTCCGGGGAGGCAAGGAGGAAGAGGATGGATAACCGAAGGTTTTACAACGTTGGATTGTTCCTCGGCGTGATGGCCGCACTGGCCCTGGGCTTGGGCATGCCCCAGGCCGCGGCGGACGCGCAGGCCGATGTGGAGATGGCCGTCGAGCAGTTGACTCCCGAGGAGCAGGAGGCACTGGTCGAGGCGGCGATGGAGGCCTCGCCCCACGTGCGGCTGGCCGTCATGATGGCCAACCAGGGCTATGGAGAGGCCGAGATACTCGAGCGGCTGGCCATGCTCACAGACGAAGAGGGCGCCAAGCTGGCCGATGAACCGGTAGCGATGGAAGCCGGGGCGGTACCTGGCGCGCTCGTGGTCGCTATCCTCGTCGTCGCTGTTCTCCTTCTGGTTGTAGCTATATCGGACCTGCCGGCGGGACACGGACCATTATAATTTGATTCTCTTCGCTGGGCGGAGCTCTGCGGGATCCTGCCCGTCGTCTCTCTGGCAACCGAATCCGATCCGAAGCGGTTGAGCTGATGTTCGGGCCTGGATTATTCCGCCCCGCCATCGCAGCCGCCCTGTTCGCCGCCGGGTGGTCGAGCGCTCCGCGGGCAAGCGGTGGCCGGCTTGTCGCCGGTGCGCTCTTGCCAGGCACAAATCCTCTGGCGAAGGCCCGCGATTCGGTCCTTGTGTTCCGGCCGCGCCGCAAGGTTCGTCACCTCGTTCGGATCGGCGTTCAGATCGTACAACTCGTGTTCGCCGAGTTCCGGGCTATAATTGTATTTCCACCCATCCTGGGTGATGATGGAGCGGACCGGATCGCCGAGCGCGGCGATAATTCGGTCCCGGTCGGCTCGGGCCGCCACCTCGTCCGGGACAAACCCGCCGCCGACTTTGTCCACGAATCCGTTGTTCATCCCGTTCCACTCGATAAATACATCGTCGGCGAGTTCCCCCTCCCCTTCGATCGCGGGCCGAAGGGACCTGCCTTGGAGGTGGTCCGCGACCGGCTGGCCCATGAGGTCGAGCAGTGTCGGCACCAGGTCGATCTGGCTGACCGGGCCGCGAATCCGACGCCCTTTGGTCTGCCCCGGTACCCGAACCAACAGCGGCACTCGGACGGCCTCTTCGAACATCACACACTTTGCGATGAGCCGGTGGCTGCCCATCATGTCGCCGTGATCCGATGTGTAAACGACGATGGTGTTGTCGGCGAGGCCGCATTCTTCGAGTTCCGCGAGGATGGTTCCGACGTGCGTATCAACCAGTGAGCAGAGCCCCCAGTAATTCGCGATCATCCGGCGCCAGTCGGCCTCGGTCCGCAGGGGCAGCCCGCTGTGGCCGCGTTCGCGATATCCGTAGTAGAACAGTTGGGCCTTGAGCGGCTGAGCGTCGGACGGAGGGTGATCAAAGTTGGGCGGCAGTGCGACCTCGGCCGGGTCGTGCTGATTATCGCGCGGCCCGAAGAACGGCATGTGCGGCTCGAGAAAATTGACGAAGAGGCAGAACGGGCGGTCCTTGTTTTGCCGGATGAACCGGGTCGCTTCGCGGGCGAGGAACGCGGGTTTGCCCAATTCTTCAGGCAGTCGGGCCGCCTGGTTCCGGCCGTTGCCCTGTGCCGGCTCAACTCCGTTCTCGGCGAGGAAGCGGCGATAACTCGACGGGGCGTTGCGGTCGCGACCGGGCGAGTATTGAGCCCGATACATGTCCTCGATGCTGATCCAGTCGTCGAACCCGTGCTGGGCAAAGATTTCGTCGCCAAGGTGCCATTTCCCGTGATAGCCGGTCGCGTATTCGTCGTTCAGCATCTCGGGCAGGCAGGGGCAGTCGGCGGGGAGCCGGACGTTGTTCTCGGTGCAACCGTTCGTGTGCGGCCAGAGGCCGGTCAAGATACTCGACCGCGACGGCGTGCAGACCGGCTGAGTCACGTAGGCCCGGTCGAAAACGGTGCTCTGTTTCGCCAGGCGATTCAGGTTCGGCGTCTGGATGCGCGAGTTCCCGTACGCGGCCATGGTATCGGCTCGCTGTTCGTCGGTGAAGAGAAAGAGCAGATTCGGCTGTGACATGATGAATGCTCCTTTGTGGGACTGCTTCAGGGACCGGTCCGCCCGGTCTGCGTTCACCGCGAAAGCGGCCTCGAACCAACCGGCGCCCGGCGCCAGAAGACAGTATAATCCCGGCTGGAGGACCGTCAAGATAACGACCTCCAGACACACTGGGGAAATTCCGAGCGCCCCCAACCTCCAAAAATAATATTTGACAAGGTTGGGAAGGTGGGCTATACTTCAAACGAATGGACCTTGGCCGAAGCCTTGGGGAGGCGGGGAATGCGTGGCAGGCAGTTGGTTAAGGAAGGAGGGGATGACTTATGTAGTATTCAAAGAGCGGACCTGAGTAGCACGGCGTGTTCTTTGGATGCATTCGTGAGAGTGGAGTTAGGAGAATAGATAATGAGAAATGGTAGATTTTACAGTATTGGCTTGTTCCTCGGCGTGATGGCTGCGCTGGCTCTGGGCTTCGGTATGCCCCAGGCCGCGGCGGCCTCGCAGGCCAACGTGGAGAACGCCGTCGAGCAGTTGACCCTGGAGGAGCAGGAGGCACTGGTCGAGGCGGCGATGGAGACTTCGCCGCACGTGCGGCTGGCCGTTATGATGGCCAACCAGGGCTATGGAGAGGCCGAGATTCTCGAGCGGCTGGCCATGCTCTCGGATGAAGAGGTCGCCAAGCTGGCCGACGAGTCGGTGACGATGGAAGCGGGCGCAAAGCTCCCCATCGCGGCCACCGTGGCCCTCATCGGTATCGGCATCATCGCTGTCGTCGCTCTGGTCACCGCAATGGGCGACTAAACAGCAGTTGCTGACCTGAATTGCAACTTTCCGATGGGCGGGGCCCCACGAGCGGTCCCGCCCGTCGTTTCTCTGAGAACCGAGCCCGATACGAAACGGCTGACCTGATGTTCAGATCAAGACTATTCCGCCTCGCCATCGCAGTCGCCCTGCTCGCCGCCGGCTGTGCCACAGTCGATGTGCCGGAACTCGAGCCGGTGGGCAGAGAGCGGGTCGTGCTGGATGATGTGGAGTATTTCCCCCAGCGGGGCGATGATGATTGCGGTGTCGCCTGCGTGACCACCGTCCTTCGACACCTCGGCTCCGACCTGGCCTTCGAACAGGTCGACGAGGAGTTGAAGCGTGTGGAAGGCGGCGGGGTGATACCGGTCGAGATCGTCTTTTTCGCCCGGATGCACGGCTATCGGGTGACCCTGCTCGACAGCGGGTTGAATGATTTGCGGCAGCGGCTGACGGCCGGGCGCCCGCTGATTCTGCTGCTTCACTATGCCCCCGGGGCGACCCGCCGGCTCACCGGTCAGCCCGGCCACTATGTCGTGGCGGTCGGGTTCGACGACGACGCCCGGGAGGTCATCGTCCATTCCGACACCAACTCGTTCCAGCGAAAGTCGTACCGCTCTCTCCAGCGGCGCTGGTCGGAGTCCGACTTCCTCGCCATACAGATCGAACGCTGAGCCCCTGGGACGCCCGTCGCCCATTCCGCCATCTCGACATCCCCGCATCTTCCCAAAAAAAAGCGGAAGTCAAACTTGCAGCATCGCGAATCATGAGTTATTATACCTGCCGTGGTGTCACAGGTTGCCTTGAGCCGAAGGTGATGTTACAGCCGCAGATAACACGAGTTGCGACAGCTTGCGCGGGGAGAATACGGCTGTCGGCAAACCCCACTTCTCCTACTTTCCTGATCGAGTGAACATATGTTCCGCCAAGGAGGGAACTCCTCCTCGAACGGTCGAGGCCCGTCGAACAGCGGGTCCGATGACGACGCCCCCGCTCCCGGTGTACGCGAGCGGTCGGACCTCGATGCCGACGATCTGAGTCGCCTGGAATCGCTGACCGGCGGTTCGGCCGTATGGGCGGTCGTCGATTCCGACCTGCTGTTCTCCGGCCAATACGGCCATAACCAGCTCATCCTGTGCGATGATGCCCTGTTTGTCATCGAGGATGACCAGGTGGCTCGCACGGTCGCGTTGGACGACGTGGCCGCGGCGTACTGCAAGGATTTCGTGGGTAACGGCGTCCTCGAGGTCCGGCTCGCCGACGACCGGCAGGTCGAGCTGCTTCGTTATTCGAAGACGATATCGGACGCCTGCCAGGAGATCGCGCGGCGAGTCAACAATCGGATTTCGGTCTCCGAGGACGAGTTGGAGGCGCACGCGGAAGAGGTCGCGAAGGTGGCCGGACCGAAGGATCACGGCAATGCCTACCGCTGCCCCAATTGCGGGCACCCGCTGCGGACCCCGTCCGACGCCTGCCCGCGGTGCACCAAGTCGGGCGAGGTGATGCTCCGCCTGGCTCGGGAGATGCGGCACCATTGGAAGCTGGCCCTGGCGGGGATGCTGTTTTCGATGTTGTTCACCGCGATGACCCTTGCCCCCGGCCTGCTGGTGCGGGAATTGGTCGACGGCCCGCTCCGCCCGGTCGAGGAGGTCACGGAGCCCGAGACGGGCACCGAGTTGTATTACGCGAGCCAGGAGGCGGCGGAACAGGACCGGGCAGAGCGCCGGCGTCATCTCTACGGGATCGTCGCCCTGTTCGCCGGCTTTGTTGTCGTCCGCGGAGTTGCCGCATATTATCGCCTCCGAACGATGGGCACCTTGGGCAGCCGGGTGATTACCGACCTTCGCAACCGGCTGTTCCGGACGTTCCAGCGGCTCAGCTTGAGCTATTACGACCGGGAGCACACCGGCCGAATCATGGCCCGGCTGTTGACCGACGCCCGCGATGTGCAGCGGTTCGTGGTCCAGGGCATCCAGCAATTGGTGATCCATCTTCTGACCATCGTCGGGATCGCAGCGACTCTTTTCTGGATCGACTGGCGTCTGGCGACGATCGCGCTGCTGCCGATCCCGGTGGTCGTCCTTTTTTCGCGTCATTTCTCTCGCAAGTTCCGGGCCATCTTCCGTTCTCTCCGACGGAAGTTCGCCGCCATGTCGGGCACGGTCAACGAGGTCCTGTCCGGGATGCGGGTGGTGAAGTCCTTCGGCCAGGAGGAGCGGGAGATATCCGGCTTCAATCGGCGGAATCTGAACGTGCACAACGCCCGTCTTCAAACAGTGATGGCCCGGTCCCGGTTCGGGCCGGTGATCGGGCTGCTCATCCGACTGGGCGTCGTCGCCGTGTGGCTCATCGGCGGGCTGCAGGTTGTGGGCGGGACGGTCACCCTGGGCACGCTGATGCTCTTCATCACCTACATGAATCAGTTCTACAATCCGGTCCGGCAGCTTGTTGACCTGGTCGAGACGTTTCAGGAGAGCGCGACGGCCACCGAGCGGATTTTCGACATTATGGATATGCCGTCCGAGGTGTCCGACCACGAAAACGCCCTGACCCCGGCCACCCTCGAGGGCAAAGTCGAGTTCGAGGACGTCTCGTTCGGGTACAGCGAGGGCGAGCGGGTTCTCAAACACATCAACCTCAAGGTCGAGCCGGGCGAGATGATCGGGCTGGTCGGCCAGACCGGCTCGGGCAAGAGCACGCTGGCCTCGCTGGTCTGTCGGTTCTACGACCCGACCCACGGCCGCATCCTGATCGACGGACACGACCTGCACGACCTGAAGCTGCAATGGATCCGCCAGAACATCGGGATGGTTCTGCAGGACCCGTTCCTGTTCGCCGGGACCATCCGGGACAATATCGCCTACGGCAAGCAGGATGCGTCGGAGGCGGAGATCATCCAGGCGGCGATGGCCGCCAACGCCCACGAGTTCATAATGAACCTGCCCGACGGCTACGACACCCCGGTCGGCGAGCGGGGGGTGATGCTGTCGGGCGGCGAGAAGCAGCGGGTCTCCATCGCCCGGGCGATCCTGAAGAACCCCGCCATCCTCATCCTCGACGAGGCGACCTCGGCGGTCGATACCGTCACCGAGGCGCTCATCCAGGAGGCGATGGACCGGCTGGTCGAGAACCGGACCACGTTCGCCATCGCCCACCGGCTGTCCACCCTCCGGAACGCCGACCGGCTCATCGTGCTCGAGGACGGCGAGATCGCGGAACAGGGCTCGCACGAGGAGCTGATGGCCAGCGACGGGATGTACGCCGAACTCTGCCGCACCCAGGCCGAGTTCGCCACGCGAATCGGAGTCAATTGATATCAGGAGGATAACAGAGTTGGCCACGTCCGAAACCGACTTTCTGATCACGGCGGAACAAGTACACTTCCGGCGAGACGAAGACGACCGCATTGTCCTCGACTACGACGGGAGCCGGACTCAGGTCTCCCGCATCGTTGCCGCGTTCCCGCTGAGCGACCGGCAAAAGATGATCTCTGTCCGAGATGCTGAGGGGGTGGAGATCGGCATCCTCGACCATATCGGCCGGCTCGACCCGCAATCGCGGGCCATCGTCGACCACGAGCTGGAGCGCACCTATTTCATGCCCCGGATCACTGACATCCGGGACATCAAGGAAGACCTGAAAGTCGTCGATTGGGATGTCGAGACCGATAAGGGGCCGCGCCAGTTCCAGGTCCGGGGTGTTCGCCGAAATATCCGGCGCATCGGCCGGCGCCGAGTGGTGGTCAAAGACGTCGATGGCAACCGCTACGAGATACGCGACTGGTCGGCCCTGTCGCGCGACGCCCAGATGCTGCTCGAGCCCTACCTCTGGCGGTAACTCGCCCGCCGGTCAATCGTCCTCGCCGTGTTTCGGCCCAGGTCCTCCTCGTTGGGCCGCCGGTAGCCGTATCGCTCGCGGAGCAGCCGCTCGATGAGGAACGGGTCGTTCTCGAGGGCATCCCGCACTTGTTCCAGCCGAGCGTTTTCCACGCCCAGCCGGTTCACCTGTTCCTCCAGTTGCCGGACCTCGTGGTGCAAGCGGACGGTCTCTCGCTGCGTGGCCAGAGCCCACTGCACGATGAGCACAGCGGCGGCGGCGTAAAAAACGTAACGGATCAGCGATTTGGCCCACTCTTCCAATGTATCAACCGCTATGGTCTGTTTTGTCGGTCGGCGCCCGGCGGCCGGAGGTCGAGGCCGTATTCCCGGGCAGCCCGGATCAGTTGGTCGTACTCCGATCGCTCGGCGATCTGCAGACGCAACCTGCGGCGCTCTTCAAGCAGTCTGCCCCGCTGCTGTCGCAGATGAGTCAGTTCGTATCCGATGGACACGTGGCGGCTGTGCTGTGCGACGAAGAACATGCCGATCGCCGCGGCCGCCACCACCATCATAATGTAGTAAATCACGGGGCGCATCAAACCGTTTCCGAAAAGGTCTTGTATGATGATATAGCAGAACGCCGGCAATCTTAAGTTTTAATTCGGAACAGACAAAGATTTTTTTAGCCGGCAGGTCGGATGAACTGCCGTAAGCCGCGTCACGACCGCCGGTTCCGTGCGTTTCTCCCCGCAAGACATATCGGGCACATTCCGGCCCCGAACAGCGGGCTCGCTGTTCCGGCTGGGATGCCGTCCCCGGGTGTTCCCGCTGTTCATCCCCCGGCCCGTCTATTCCCCGTCTCTCCAGGGCAGCCGGCATCCGATGTGAACGTCCCTGTTGCGTGGGATGGCGCCGAGGTCGCCGCCGTCGGTACTTGCCCCGACACACGGGCTATCCTCCCGCAGCCGCAGGTCCCCGTTCTCGACATCGACGAATCCGGGGTCGGCGAAGATATTATCGCGGGCCAGGGTCGTCGTCTGCTCGGCCAGTTCATCGAGGTCGCCGACGGGCGTGGCCATCGGCCCGCCGTAAAAGCAGTTGCTCTCGATGAGGTGCCCCGCCAGCGAGTCTGCCTCGATCGCGAACGTTGGCCTCTGACGGGCGATATAGAAGATGTTGTTGCGGAACGTGGTGTTGCGGGTCTCCGATTTCATAATGACGAGCCGAGTGACGCGATGGCCCTCGGGCTGGGTGTTGACCACCGTGTTGTTCTCGAAGATATTCTGCCGGCAGGTGGTGTCGTCCGGCGTCCACAGAATGATCTCGCGGTTGCTCCCGCCGCGAGGGCCCGGGTATCCGTTGTTGTACAGGATGTTGTGGCGGAATATGCTGTTCTTGTTGCCCATCAAGCTGAAGCCCTGGGCGTTATTTCGAAGGATATTGCGCTCGACGAGGGCGTTCCGGACCCCGCCCTTCGATGCGTTGAGCTGCATCCCGCTGTTGCCGTGGTTGTTTTCGCTGGTCACGTTCCGGACGACGACGTTGTGGCAGCCGCGCTGTATGTACAGGCCGTGCGAGCGCTGCGAGCTGTGCAGGTGACAATTCTCGATGGTCAGATATTCGGTCCCGATGGCGAAGATGTTGGCACTGGCCGCGCCGTGGACCTCGCAGTTGCGGACCGTCACGTGGCGCCCGTAAACGAGTTCGCCGTCTTCCGTCCGACGGCCGGACCCGGCGGCGAGCTTCATCCCGTTGCGCACGTCGCCGGTGATCTCGAACCCGTCGAAGATGATGTAGCTGTATCCGTTGTTCGACAGGCCCCAACTGCTCCCGCTCAGATCGAGCGTGACGTGCTCGTCCTCGTGGTTGCGGAAGGTGATCGGGGCGTCCGGCTCGCCGTCCCGGTAGGGCGCCAAGCTGTAGGTCCGGTTGGCCCGGGCCCGGTACTCGCCCCCGCGAAAGACGAGCGAGTCGCCGGGCTGAAGCAGCTTCGCCGCCTCGATGGGGCAGCGTTTCGGCTCTTCGATCGTGCCGGGATTGTTGTCGTCCCCGTCGGGCGCGACGAAGTACTCGCGTCCGTTCTCGGCACGGGCGGCCGCAGCCAGCAACAGAAGAGCCATCAAAGCCGCAAGACATCTGTTCATCGCCGTACTCCTTTTCGATGGCCGGGCGAATAGGACGTTTCTGCGTTATTCGGTGCCGCTCGGTCCTCAGTCGCCGAGTTTGAGTGTGACCGTGCTGCCCTGGCCGACCTTGTTGAACTCGTCGACCGGCTTGACGGTGAGCGTGTTCTCGCCGGGCCGCAGCGTCCAGTCATATGCGCTTTCAGCTATGGTCGCCTGCTCGCCATTCACCGTCAGCTTGTAGTGGTCGAAGAACGGCATCGAGTGGCCGAGTTCGACGCGGACCGCGTTCGGGCCGGTGCGAACCAAGTTCAGGGATGCCTGGTCGAGCGTCCACTCGAAGTCGCGCCGGCGGGTGAACCAGTTGGTGACGCCGCGACGTAGGGGCGTCTTCTCGTCGGCCCAGAACGGATAGTCGGGGCCCTGGTTCAGGTTGCCGAACCGGTCAGGAATGGCGTCCGGGTTCGACTGGAAGTCGTTCCGGGGCGTCATCTGGACGAAGCCGTTCGCCAGGTATCCGTGGTAGAAGCCCCAGTCGTAGTCCTCGTCCATCGGTTCACCGTATCGCCACGGGCCGAGCCGGCAGCGGATGGGCGTCTTCCCGCCGATCTCGCGCACGACCCGGCGGGTCTCGCTGCTCCGGCGCCGGACGAACCACGACATGTCCCTGCCCTCCGGGATAAAGGTCTCGACGATGACGTCGTGGATGTCCAGAGAGCTCAGCGGCTCCCCCGTCTCCTTGTCCATATAATAGCTGGTCAGGGAGGGATCGAAGTAGACCCACCGGCCGAGAGACGGCACCCAAATGTCGGCCACCTCGTGGTAGGCCGAGCGGAAGCCGGCGACGGCGTAGTGGCGGGCACCGACGTAGCCCATCGAGATGGCGGCGTAAACCAGCACCTGAGCGTAGCTCATGCAGTGACCGTAGATGGTCGGCGTGCCGTCGACGATCTCGAACACCTTGTTGATGTCCCAGGTATATCGGCCGTCCACCATGTGGGGCCGCTTTTCGCGGTCGTTGTGGCAGCTTCCCACCCAGTCCATCAGCTTGACCAGCTTGTCGAAGTCGCTCTCCGCGCCCTCGACCACCTCGTCGAGGCCGGCGGCCTCGCGGAAGGCGACGACCTCCGGCTGGTCCGGCCGTTCATAGTGGAACTCGATGGGGCTTCGGATAATGTGTTGGATGTCGGACTCGACGACCTCGAGCTCAGGCATCGCATCGCGCGGCAGCGGGCCGACATCGGGCTCGAGCACCAGGGCGGTGACCGCCGGCAGGTTGTCGGCGTCCGCACCCTTCAATGTGATTCGGACCTGGACGTACCGACCGGCAAGGCCTTCCACCGTGCCCTTGCCGTCGGGTACGGTCGACCACTCGGACCATTCCGACTGGTCGAGCTTGTTCGGGCCGGACCGCAGTTGCGTTTCGACGGCCCCGCCCTCGGGGACCTCGGCACGCACCTCGACCGCCACCGCCTTCACCTCGGAATCCACGCCGACGGGGCCGGAGCTCGGCCCGAGGTCCACGGGATCAGTCGTGATGACGCCCTCGCGTTCGTTCCCAAACCGGAACACGCGCCCATCGAGCTCCAGGGCGTTCCCGTCTTCGCTGAGGAGCACCTTCCGCGCCTGGTAACCTTCGTACAACTGCTTCGCGTCCAAAATTCCACCTCCCGGTCGGGCATCCATCACGGTCGCAGAGGCCGACATATAGCCGCTCGCGACGGCGACGCTCAGTCCCAACGCTATTGATTTCAAGAGTAATCCCATCTTGCCTCCTTACATCGGGCGACAGCCGGGGCAATCTATCCTAAGGGATTATAGCACGCTCCTGCCAAATTTCTACGTCGACAGCTCGGCGTCCATTGCTGCCGGAGCCGGATGGAGCGAACAAAGATTGTCGCGGAAACCACTTGCGCCCTGCCCGGGGTTTGGTATCCTGCTTACCGAATTCGGACCGCACTGGTCCGGAGTTGGAATCACAACAGACTTCGAGATGCGAGGCGATATCTATGAAGGTGATGAGCTGCAACGTTCGGTCGGACAACCCCACGGCGGACCAGGACAATCAGTGGAAGTATCGCAGGGACCTGTGCTGCGCGTACATCGTCGATGTCGGAGCGGACGTCATCTGCGGGCAGGAATTCAAGTACAAGCAATACGTGGACGTGGCCGCCGCACTGCCGGATTATGATTCGTACGGGCTGGCCGACGAGGTGCTGAACCGCGCCCCGCGAAACGCCATCTTCTGGCGGAGCGATCGGTTCGAGCTCATTTCGGCGAGCGGCTACTGGCTGTCGGAGACGCCCCATGTGCCCGGCAGCAAGTCGTGGGACAGCAACTGCATCCGGCTGGCCAACTGGGTCCGCCTGGCGGACCGCGAGTCCGGCGTGGAGTTCCGGGTGATCAACACCCACCTGGACCACGTCAGCCAGCTCGCACGCGAGCGGCAGATGGACATGGTGCTCGAGGACGCGGCGGTCTTCCCGGAGGAGTATCCCCAGATACTGACCGGCGACATGAACGTGAACGGGGCGAACCCGGTGATCGAAGCAATTAGAGCGGCCGGATGGATAGATTCCTACGAGGCGATCCACGGCACCGAGGACCCGGGTTTCACCTTCCATCGATTCAGAGGGCCGGAAGCCGACACCGAAACGGGCAAGATCGATTGGGTCTTCGCACGGGGACAGATCGTGACAAAACACGCTGACATCCTGCGTGAGGCCCGCGATGGGCGGTTCCCCAGCGACCACTACTTCATCACGGCCGACCTCGAACTCGGAGGATGAGAGCCGGGGCGGCAAACGGCGGGCCGGCTTTTTCCCAGCCCGACCAGCCGATATACTGGCACGGCAGATGACCATATTATGGTTGAGAAAAGCCGGAGGAGACCGGCCGCACCCTGCTCGCCCGCTCGAGACGGGGCAAAAGCCCGAGTGTCGTGGGGGCACACCCCGGCGAATTTTCATACAGACCAACCATTCCAGGAGAGGAGCATGACAGTCTCGACCAGAGCCCGGCTCATACTCGCTGCAGCCGTCTTCATCGCTATTTCGGTCACGCTGGGCTGCCGCACCTCGCCGCCCGAGTTCCAGCAGGAACACATCTACGACACAACGGTCGCCCCGGACGACGCCCTGGTCGATGTCAACGTCGCGTTCAACCGGTGGCCCGACGCCACCACGCTCGAATCGGCCATCGAGGACATCTTCCGCCTCGAGGGCGTCGAGGACGCGTCGGACGAGGCGAGAGCGCTCGCTCTCTGGAAATGGTTCCGAATCCTCGTCAGCTCGACGGGAGGCGGCTATGTGTACGAGGTGGAGGATCCCGACCGGCCTGTCACTGACCCGCACAAGATTTTCACCGTCTACGGCCACCATCAGTGCGACGGCCTGAGCTGGGCGATGACCGCCCTGTGGCGGGCCGCCGGATACATCGCCATCGACCATTGCCACTGGGGACACACGGTCGCCGCTCTCCGATACAAGGACCGCGACGGCAAGTACCGATACCACGACTTCGACCCGCAGGCGCGTTACTACTTCTGGGACGAGGAGAACGAATGGGTCAGCACGTGGACCAACCCCGTGATGCGAGCACGGGTACATCGGCACCTGATGCAGCCGCAGGAGACGCACAGCGGACATATGACCCTGCGACCGGGCGAGACGCGCCTGCGGAACTGGGCCAACCGGGGGCACATCGTTCCGAGCGGGCGCGATAAACGGGCCGCTCTCGAACGGGAGTATTATCGCCATCCATTCGATCCGGACGCAAATACGATGGACAAAATTGTCGCCGAAGAGGTCCAGACGCTCGCCGCCGACATGACCAACATCTACAGCGGCTCGAACGTCACCACGACCGACGGGCTCATCCACCCGAAAGAGGCCGGGAAACCCGCCACCATCGTCTGGCGAATGGGCCGGCCCAACGTGCTCGCCGACGCCGCCATCGCGGCCACACTCGCCTCCGCCGAGAACGATATCTGCCGGCTGCTCATCTCCATCGACGGCGAGACCTGGGAGCCCGTCTACGATCAGCACGAGCCGGGCGAGCAGAACCTCGAAATGAACATCGGGCTGAACGCATGGAAGGTGGACCAGCCGAACGTCTATACCGCCTACACCTTCTACGTCAAGGCCAAGCTCCGGGCGACCGACGAGCCGCAGTCGGTCGGCATCCGAAACCTGACACTCACCGGCGGGCGGATGCTCAACCAACGCACCCTCCCCCACCTCCGGCCCGGCGACAACGTCGTCCGAGTCACCTTCGATCGGAACGAGGCCCATCCCGAAGCAACGAAACTGCATCCGGAGGTCGAGATCATCTACAGCGTGAACGGCGAGCGGATTCGGGTGGTACGGCGGGCGACACGAAGCCCCTACTACTTCCGGATCACCGTCCCCGAGGTCGAGGAGGATGTCGTCTCGAATTACGACTTCCACTGGAACCAGGGCGCCCTGCGGATGGAGTCGATTCGGATCACCGCCACCGATGCCCCCGAGCACCCGACGGGCGACGAGAACATTCTGCCCGATGACGATGGAGAGACCGCATTCCGGATCGCATCGCCGCATCCGGCCGACATGACCCACCGGCGGGTGGTCGAGACCCCCGAGACCGACCTGCGACAGACCAGCGGGTTCTTCCCTCAGGCCGGCCCGGGCACCATGGAGCCCGATGACCGGATGGAGGAACTGATCGAGCTCCTGAATGAAGGAGAACCGGTCGCCCTCGGCGGCAGGCGGCTCGGTCGGCAGTGGATGGCCGCCGAGGACCTGGGCGATTATCCGGACGCGATGGACAAACTGATCGAGATTCTGCCCGTCGCCAACCTCGACCTCACCGTCTTCGTGTGCAAGGCACTGGCCCGAAACCCCCATCCCCGGATGATCGGCCCGCTGCTCGACAAGTGGGAAGAAGCACCGGACGAGTCGCCCGGCACCCGGTATATCCCCGACGTGCTCGCAGCCATCGGGAACCGGAGGGTGGTGCCCGCACTCGTCGCCAAGCTCGACGAGGTCCGCTTCGACCACCGGCTCCACATCACCCGGGCACTCGGCATTCTGGGCGGCCGGCGGGCGCGAACAGCCCTGCAACACCTGGCGGAGGAAGACCCCTTCCCCGCCATCAGAGAAAAGGCCCAACGCTATCTCGATGAAACGGCCGATTGACGATGCGCCGGACGAACGCCCTCTGCTGCAAGCCGCCCCGGTAAGGGCTTGGGACCCTTTGACTTCGTTTCGTAGGGCCGTAGAATTCGGCCCGGACGATTGTTCCGTCGGCTTGCGCCCCGGCCCGATGTTCCTGCAAACGATAAGGAGTAAGCTCGGTGAAAGTCAGCTATCACGTTTACAAAGATTACGCCGTTGATGTGACCGGCAGCTCGGACGAAGAGATATTTGCGGCCGAAAGACACCGTGAGGAGGTCGCCGAAAAACGCTACAGCTTCGTCTCCATGCGAGTCCATCCGGACCGCGATACCCTGTTTATCGGTTGCACCAACGGGGGCGGCGACCTGCTCGTCGAGTTCGACCCGGCCACCGGTGAATTCCGGTCCTGCGGCTATGGCAATAGCGGGATATGGGAAGACACCGAGGCGAAGATTCACAAAGGGGTCTGGCTGAACACCGAGGAAAACGCGCTCTATTTCGCGACTTCCACTCTGAAGCCCATCTCACAGACCATCGACAGCAACGGCGGCAAGCTGGTCCGCTATCGGGTCGACGACGACGAGTTCGACCTCATCGCCGCGCCCATCCGCGGCCAGTTCTACCAGGCGAGCTGCTACGACCCCGCCCGCAACAAGATGTACCTCTACACCATGCCCGCCTCCGGGTTCGGCGTATTTGACATCGAAAGCCAGACACTCGTCCGGCACGACCCCGTGGAATCGATCCCGCATATCGGGGCCATCGATGACGAAGGCGGCGTGTGGGGCACATACTCCATCCGCCGGCAAGCGTTCTTCCGATATCTGCCCGATACAGACACCTACGAGTTCCCCAAGGGGTGCGCCTTCCCCGAGGCATACAAGGCCGCCAACGTGATGTACCTGGGCGCCGGGCCCATCGACTCGATGATCAACGGGCGCGACGGCTATCTGTACGCCGGCTCCGCATTGGGCGAGATGATCCGGCTCGACCCGATATCGAAAGAGATCGAATACCTCGGGAAACCGTTCGCCGGCATCCGATTGCCCGGCATGTTCCTCGCCGACGACGGGCTGATCTACGTCTGCGGCGGGCCCGACGGCACCCCCAACCTCGCACGCTACGACCGCAACGCCGGCAAGTTCGACTACCTCGGCCGCGTCGCAGCCGAGGACGGCACCACCTGCTTCCGATGCCATGGGCTCGCCATCCTCAACGACACCGTCTATGTCGGCGAAACCGACAACAGGGAACGCAGCGGCTACCTCTGGGCCTGTGAACTCTGAACGCCCTGATCAACCCCACACACAGGTTCACCGGCTTCCAATGTTCTCGCGGACAACCCGCATGAGCCATTTGCGTTGATCTCAAGATGTTGGCTGAGAGGTAGATAGCGGTCGGGGGGAAAAGTCTTTACCTCAGTTTTGGACCGATATTGCTGGGTTTATGTCGTTCTCGATGCTGAAATCCGGAAATCGACCCCGGCAGATGTTCTCCAGCCGGCAACTCTCCCTCGTATAAAGATGGCGGCTCCTGTATCATAGAGTCAGTCGCTCTCTCGACCCTCTACAACAAAAGGAGCCG
>PUPC01000213.1 GCA_003553185.1 Planctomycetota bacterium
AAACAGGCCGTTTGTGATGGTCTCCTGTAAATCGCACAACTATTACTTCATCTACTCGAAGGGCGACGAGGAGAAAGCCCTCGCAACTATGGTCGAATACGCTATCGACCCCCGGTACAACTTTGGATGGACCGAGATCCGATCCATCGCCCGGCACGTCCTCAAAATGACACACTGAGGGCACCGGCTTACAGTACCGCATCGCACCATTAACAATTCACGATTAACCGTTAACTGTACGCTGCTCGCTGTCACTCGCTCTCTGGCGGAAGGGAGAACTGACCAATGATCGAGCATCTAATCATCCTGGGACTTGCTTTCGTGTTCGGGCTGGCGGCCACCATGCTGGTTCGCTGGCTTGGGCACCGGTTCGAGGTCCTTGACCATCCGGACGGATACCGAAAGGTCCACAAGAGACCGATCCCCAGGATCGGTGGGCTCGCCGTATATCTCGCCTTCTTCGGAGCGCTCGCGGTAGGAGCGTTCCTCTGGCGACCGACCATGCTCGCCGGCCCCGTCGGCACCACCGAGTTCGGATGGGTCATCGTCGGCGCCACCGCCGTCCTCTTCCTCGGGCTGTGGGACGACTCGCGCGGTATGCGGGCATCCCGGAAAATGATCGTCCTCACTGCCATCGCCGTCCTGATGTACGCCGTCGGGTTCCGCATCGGAGCGGTCACCAACCCGTTCGGTTCCTACATCGAACTGGGCCTGCTCGCCCTGCCCGTCACCCTCTTCTGGTTCCTCGGCTGTATGAACGCCATCAACTTCATCGACGGGCTGGACGGCCTGGCGGCGGGGGTCAGCCTCTTCGTCGCCGGGACGATCCTTGTCAGTGCATTCCTGTTCGGCAACGCCGAGGGCGCCGTTCTCGCGTTGGCCCTGTTCGGGGCGGCCGCCGGATTCCTGATCTTCAACTTCCATCCCGCGTCGATCTACCTCGGCGATTCCGGCAGCTACCTGCTCGGGTTCCTCATCGCCTGCACCGGCATGATCAGCACCCGGAAAGCCCACACCATCGTCGCCCTGCTCGTCCCGGTCATCGCGATGGGCGTCCCCATTGCCGACACCGCCCTTGCGATCCTCCGGCGATGGGCCCGGGGCGTGCCGCTGTTCGCCAGCGACCGCCACCACCTGCATCACAAGCTGCTCAAAATGGGGATCGGCCACCGCCAGGCGGTGATCCTCATCTACGCCGTCTGCGTCGGCCTGGCCGGCACCGCACTGCTGATGACCGCCTCCCGCACCCAGCGGAGCGCCGCCGTGCTCCTACTGCTCGCGCTTGCCGCCGCCCTCGTCATACGCCTCCTCGGACGGAACGAGGTCCTGCTCGCCCATCAGCGCGTCTCGAACCACATGGGACAGCGCAAGCGCCGGAGCAATGGCAACCGCATCGGGTACGAGGCCGTCGAACGGATGCGACAGGCTGAACATCTGCCCGCCGTCTGGGCCGCGTTCACCAATGCCGCAGACGGGCTCGAGATGGACCACGTTCGACTCACCCTGAAGACCGCGCCCGAGATCCCGCCCATCTGGGCCGACACCGATACCCTCGCATGGACCCGCAGCGGAAACGGACACGCGCACGAAGAAATCACAGGAACATGGTCGTTCGGTTGCTCTCTCATAGCCGGCGGAGCCCGGCTCGGAAAGGTCGATATCCGAAAGGCCACGAACGGGCAGTCGCTCGAAACACACATCCCTCAAACGCTGCAACTGCTGACATCCGGGCTCGCTCAGAACATTGCCCGGCTCCACCCGCCCCCTGCGCCCGGGGCCGCCGGGGGCCACGACGAGGCCGGCACCGGCCGACGAACCCGGCCCGACCCGAAACAACTCCGTCTCTGGGCACCGACGCCAGGCCAACCGGTCCTCCAGACCGTTTCGGCCGCGACGCCATCGTCAGAGCAATTGAATGAATCATCCGCCGGCGGAGAATGACCGTCCGTTGAGAACCGCTTTACGTCGACGAGCAGAATTCATGTCGGCAACAGACAGAACACCGCAACAGGACCGGCACCTATGAACCACGAATCGGGCCCACTCGCATCCACGACGACCGTCGACGGGCCGGCCCCGACCGCCCCGGCAGAAGAAGTCCCAGAACTCATCATCGAGCCCCAGAAGGGCTGGATTCCCATCCATTTCGGCGACCTGTGGCGCTACCGCGAGCTCCTCTACTTCCTGACCTGGCGCGACGTCAAAATCCGCTACAAACAGACCGTACTCGGCTTCCTCTGGGCTTTCCTCCAGCCGTTTCTCAAGATGGTCGTCTTCAGTGTCATCTTCGGCGGACTGGCAAAGATGGACTCCGAAGGCTTCCCGTACCCCATCTTCGTCTTCGCCGGTCTGCTCCCCTGGCAGTTCTTCTCCGAATCGCTCTCCCGCAGCAGCCAGAGCGTCGTCGGCAGTTCCAACCTGATCACCAAGGTCTACTTCCCGCGCCTCGTCATCCCGCTCGCCGCCGTCGTTGTACTCGACGCAACGACCGTATGGGCCGCCCGGATGGCCAGCTTCGTGGCCATCACCCGTCAATTAGAGTGCGCCGACCGGTGACCACGGCCCGGCATCAGCCGGCCCCGTAACCATGGATGGAAAGGAGGATTGATGAGAGCAAAAGTGGACGCGAGTTTATGCGATGCGAGCGGGGTGTGCCAGGAGGTCTGCCCGCAGGTGTTCACCCTCGCCGGAGACAAGGCCGAGGTCAAGGTCGACGAGGTGCCGCCGGAGGCAGAGGAAGGGGCCCGCAAGGCGGCTCTCGGTTGCCCCCAGCAGGCCATCTCGCTCCAGGAGTAGTCCATTCCGCGGCCTGACTGGTCAGGGCCGCGCTGGGCCGGATCATAACAGAAGGACGAGAAATAGGAGGACGTACCGTGGCTGAAGAGAAAGAAGGAACAGACCTGTTCTGCGGTATCAATGTGCCGGACGACCCCGACAACCTGACCGACCTGGAGAAGAAGCACCTCCCGGTCATCACTGCGCCCGACGAGGTGAAGGCGGGCGAATGCTTCGAGGTCACCGTCGAGGTGGGCAAGCTGCTCGAACACCCCAACAAGCGAAGCCACTTCATCGGCTTCATCGAACTGTACCAGGGCGATCTCTATCTGGCACGGGTCGACCTGACGCCGGTCACCACCTGCCCGGTGCTCAAGGTCTGCGTCAGTCTCGAGAAGGAATGCGGCCCCCTCAGGGCGTTCGAGTGGTGCAACCTGCACGGCACGTGGAAGGCGACCAAAGAGATCGCCGTATCCGAGTAACGAGCAGACGTTCCGGTCGGGCGCATCACCGCCAGAACGCTCAAACGACGCGTACCAGCCGACCGCGTAGAATCTGCGATGCCGCGAGCCGGACTTTCGTAGAGGTCGGGCACCGTGCCGGGCCTCACAATCGCCGCAAGCGTTCCTGAATGGAAGGAGTCGAGAGATGAAAATGCCGAGCGTGTCAAAATGCGAGATGGAGATGTGCGCGTATAACATGGACATGACATGCCACGCCATGGCCATAACCATCGGTGGGCACGGATGCCCCGAGTGCGACACCATGGTCAAAGACTCGAACAAGGCCGGTGAGGAGGACGTGGTCGCGGGCGTGGGCGCCTGCAAAGTGGCCGACTGTGCGCATAACGAGAAGCTCGAATGCGTGGCGAACGACATAAGTGTCGGGCAGTTCGGCAACCAAGCCGCCTGCCAAACCTACTCGAAGCGGTCCTGACAACGGTCCGAAAAGATCCGAACGCACCACGCGAGCGGCTCCGCTTTCTTCCGTCGGGCGTTGCATTTTTTTCGCCGCCTGCCATCGGGTTAGGTTGGGCTCGGGGTCCGCCAGCGGCGTAAGCCCTGGAGACCGCAGTTGTTCCCGATGAGCAAGCACGACCCGATCAACCCGCCCGAGCCGGGCACGTCATCGAGGCTCGGGGCTTCCAGCCGCCGGATGTACTGGTTTGCCCGGCCAGTCACTCACCCTTTTGATACCGCTCGATCATCTGCTTCAGGAGCGTCCGGTGACAGCGTTCTTCATCTTTACAGCCGCACAGCAGCGTCACCGTCCCGTCGCCAGCCCGCTGTGCCAACTCGGCGATCTCCGCCTTCTGGTCCTCCATCGCTGTCCGGTAACGCTTTCTGAACTCCGCCCAGTCGCAGTTCCCGTCTTTCCAGTCTTTGATGAGTTCCTTCGGGGCGCCGAGTTCCTTCTTCCAGCCGTCCACCGACTCCTTTTTCACTCCGCGGGGCCACATCCGCATCACCAGCAAACGATAACCATCGTCGGGCGTGGCCGAGTCGTATACGCGTTTCGTCTTGACAGGCAACAGCGGTCCCTCCTTCGAATCGAGCGTATATCAACGGAGGCCCGGGGCATCCTGGGACTCGAGCAGGACATTCGCCGAGCGTTGCAGCGCGTCACACGCGCAACCGCTCCCTCAGGGTCGGCATAAGTCAGGGAAGAGGGCACCTGCGCGGTGTTGCTCCATCCTTCTGCTCACATCCATGTGTTTCCTCCCGACCGGTCAACGAGCTTCGGTCGCCGGCAGCAACCCGTACTTGCCTGCGGCCTGGATGCCGTGTCGCACGAGATGTGCGACGCCGAACTCGGCGTCGCGTTCGCTGACTTTCCCAAGCACGCTGAACGTGGCGGCCGGATAGATCAGATAGTGGGACTGCAGGGTGTCGATTCGTGCGAAGAGCGCGACGATATCGGAGCGCACGCTTTCCCGTGCGGGCGGATGGGCCCAAGCAAGGGCGAACGAGCGGAGGCCGGCCTCCACGTCGCCGTTCGTGAATGCCTGCTCGAGCAGATTATCAGGCCGCGTGTCTCCGGGCTTCGTCCGGGTACGGCAGGCCTGGTACTCGTCGCGCGTCAGGCCCTGTTCGGCTTTCTCGATGTTCCGTGCCAACTGCCCATGAAGGTGCTGCAGGAACGGCTCGGGAAAGCCGTCCGGAAGCCGGTTCAGCTCAGCCGCGTAGATGACGTTGTGCCCGAGGACGTTGATTCGCTCGAAGGCCCGCGGGATCAGCGCAGAGAGGGGCCTTGGCTCGGTCAGGAGCCGCGGCTCGTCGACATGTGCCCGCCGCGAGAGGAACTCCATCATAGCGAGAAGGGCGAGTGGCCAGTCGGCCTGTTCACACCAGTGTTGGAGCCGCAGCCCGGTGGCGGTATGGATGAACACGTGTCCGAGCGGGTCGACCTCGTGTCCCGCGAGAGTGAGGAGCAGATTTTCGGCGGCCCGCGGGTCAGGTCCTCCCAGGGCGCGCTCGGCGTAGAAGAAGGCATCGAACACGCGATGCTCGTCCAGGGAACTGCGGAGCCCCTCGAGCAGGTCCTCCTTGTCCGGTTCGCCCGGACTATGCGGGCGATGGAATCTCAGGTTAACCTTGGGGCAGTGGGCGATGTAGCGGACGCACGCTTCGAGCAGGCATTGGGCTCTGTCGGGAGCTAGGCCGACGAGCGACGAGCGGGTCCACTCTGCGGCGATCATCGCATGGGGCGTGGGGTAACGAAGCTGGAGCGTCCGAGCAGCGGCGGGGATGAGGCACGACAGGGTCTGCTCGGCGGAAGCCCCCTGGTGGCGGAGATCGGCGAGAGCAGCCATCGCCGCGCTCGGATCGTTTGCATTCAAGCTCTCGCTGAGCCGTGTCGCAACGTCTTTCATCATCGCACTCATAACCTCTTTTCTCCTGTTCGCGGCTCCTATTTCTTCACGTCCATGCCCGGCTCGATAAAGTCGATCATTCGTTCGATCATTTTGGCCGGCAGATTGAAGATCATGCTGTCGTGGTCAACTTCGAGTTGCTTCATCTCCGTTCCCCTGGCGGATCGCATCCTCTTAGCGGATGGAGAAATCAGAGGCCCGGGCTATAACATCCGGGCCTCTTCGCCCTCGTCGGGCAGACTCTCTGGCAGACGCCGCTGGTGCCAAACAGCGCTTTATCCACTATCCGTATCGCCGGTTTCTTTCTGCTGGCCCCTCCCTGTTTTCTTGGTCTTCGGAGCGCATCGAGGGCACTCCAGTGGGATGCCTACCTCGACCTCCTCAGGCATGAGCGTCTTGCCGCAAATACGACACTTAGCCGCGACTCTCTTGAGCTCCATCGTTCGCCACCTCCTTTTCCCCCTCTATCATTCATATATACACATGATCGTGCGGGGCGTCTATCGTCCCAATTACGACGCTTTTGACAGATATCGCCCCGTCCTGATGTCGCGATTTTCCCTACGGCGGGCGTGTCACCACAGAACGTCTTGTTTTGAAAGCTCGTTCGGATCGCCGATCGAGAGCTGCCCGTTACAGGAAGGATGCGGTTCGGAGAATGCGGCCGGATGTGCTGATTTCACTCGTCTTTTCGACCACTTTTTCAATGCCGAACTGATCCCAGTCAAATTCCGCCTTCCGCCCTGGTATTGTCTCTACTGCTTCGTAGCGCGCTCCCGCTACCATCTTTTATCCCACCAGAACCGCCTATAACCGCAACATAACGATCCGGACGGCGGAACCGCCAACAAGACACACCACCCGCCCGCCATTGCATAAGGCACCACGGTAGCAGTTTAGTGGCCGCTATGGCGCCTTCAGAACGTGGCGGCCAGGCGGCGCAGTTCTTCGGCCGCGGTTTCGAGCTTCTGCGTAGCGACCTCGCGACCGCCTTCGAGCGTCGGCTCGACGGCCACGACCTTTACGT
>PUPC01000158.1 GCA_003553185.1 Planctomycetota bacterium
CCAGCGCCTGCAGGGCGTGGGCCGTCAGGTCGGGCGAGCTTCGGTCGAACGGCAATCGCCCCCAGCCCCGGCAGAACGTCGGCCAGCCGCCGTCGGAGTTCTGGATGCGCAGCAGCCATTCAACTCCGGCATCGAGCCGGCGTTCGACCGACGGTTGGAGCCAACTCACCTCGCCCAGATGTTTCAGGGCGAGGATGGCCCGGGCGGTATCGTCGGCGTCGGGCACCCCGCCGGGCAGGTGAGTCCACGCCCAGCCGCCGGGCGGGCTGCCGGTGTACGGATGCACCGCTTTTTGCTGTCTGTCGGCCAGCCACCGGGCAGTCCGGGCCGGTCGGATCGATTCCAGCATCCCCGCCCGTCCGAGCGCCAGGACCGCGTTGGAGGTCAGCCACACGGACAGATTCCGATCGATGGGCCAACCTCCGTCGGGCCGAACGGTCCGGGTCAGGAAATTGATGCACCGCCTTGCGACCGGGTGGTCGGCGTGGCCCGCCGAGGCGAGAGACATTGCGACAAAGCTGTTCAGCGGGGCCGCCTCGAGGAAACCGCCGCTCGCCGGCTGGATGGCCGACAACTTCCGGAGTGCGGCCTGCTCCGTCCAGGACCGAAGCAGCCGACGGACCGGGTTGCGGCTCGGGTTCCGGCGATGCAGCAGCACCCCGACGGCGATGAGGGCGGGCAGGGCGTAGCTGACCACGTGCAGCCGCAGGAACCGAAACCAGGCGTGGGGAAACACCGCCAGCTCGAACGGCAGCCCGGGGATTCCCGACCACTCGACCAGCCCGGCCAGGGCGCAATTCGTCAGGATGGGCACGGCGAACGTTCGATCGGAGCCGTAGGCCTCGGCGACTGCCCGGATGCGGTCATCCGGACGCTCCCCGGCCCGGTCGGTCAGGTACGCTTCGGCCCGATCCTCTGTTTCGGTCGGGGGCCGGCAGAATGGCCGGGCCAGTCGCAGGGCGGCGCAGACGAGCATCGTGGTCGAGAGGTTGCTCGGGCTGTCCGGCGAGTCGCCCCAGCCGCCGTCGTCGTTCTGATCGGCAAACAGCCACTGACAGCCGCGTTCGACCAGTTGCCGGTGCGACTCGGGGTCGTTGGTGCAGAGGGCGCTCACCGCGGTGGCCGTGGCCAGGGCCGAGGGGGAAAGCCGGCCCGTCCAGAACCCGCGTTCGCCCTGCTCGGACAACAGGCGGTCGGCCGCCTCGTCCAATGCGGCCCGCAGCCGGTCGTGTTCTGATGGTTCACCTGCCATCGGCTCTCCTCGTTCGGATCATCAGCAGCGATTTCCACAATGCCGCCTGCCCGCGCCCGAGCAGTTGCATCAGGATGCGTCGGCCTCTCCCGACCCCGGCCGCCCGCTGCCCGTCGTCGTACATTTTTGGCATCCACCGGAAGTTGACGCGGTAGCAGGCCCGGATGAGCTCCCATTGCTCGCGTGCCAGATCGTCGCGCCCCGGCCCCTGCGAGCCGTCGGTCGGCGCGTTCAGCACCGGGAAGATGCCGAGCGGCTCGTCGGACAGAGTATCGACCCACTGCCGCGTTTGGCGGACGTATTCGGCTGTCTCGCCGGACAGCCCGACCACCACGCTGGCGAAGGGGAAGAAGCCGGCTTCGATCAACCGGCAGAGCTGCTGTGACGCGAACGCGGCCCATTCGTCGTCATGGCATTCCCCCATCTTTGCTCCGCCGCCGTTCGCCCGAAGCAGTTCGCCCGACGCCGTTTCGATGCCCACGTTCAGCCACGGCATCGTCTGGCCGGTCCGGCCCACCATCAGCCGGCGGACGGCCCGGAGGTCTTCGTCGCTCCACTGCGACACGCTCAGCACGTTCGCATGGTCGCTTTGGATCATCCCGATGCCGTCCATCGCCCGCAGGCATTCGAGCAGAGCGATGAGCGCGTCGGGCCGAACGGTCGTACCCTTCGCCCCGTACCGGAACAGGTCCTCGCTGACCAGGCAGGGGTGTGGCTGGCCGGCCGCGAGATTCGTTTCGATGTCGCCGAGGATCGTCTGTTCGGGCAGGTGTTCCATCGGGATGCGGGCGAGCGAGCAGAACGAGCAGCCGAGGCCGCAGCCGCGGCTCGTCTCGACCGCGCCCATCGTCGTCGGGCCGAGAACGGGCGGAATATCCTCCGCTCGCGGTGCCCTCCCCTGGATGACTCGCGGCTGGTCGATCCCATCCGCTGTGGCCTGGAACACCTCGGCCACGTTGGCTTCGGCATATCCGGCGACGATGTGATCGATCCGGTCGGGCGTCGAGTGTTCGAGCTGCCAGGCACCAGGACCACCGGCGATGATCGTCGGAGAGTTTCCCGCCCGCCGGGTAGCCCGTGCGATCTGTCGGAGCAGGTCGCGGTGTGCCCGGGCGGTCAGCGGCCGGCCGCCGAGGATGGCCCGGACGGTCGTCGAACTCATCCCCCGCCCGATCGGGTCCCCGACAGTGAGCCCGATCACCCGTGTGTCCCGTCCAACGACATCGCCCAGCCGATCGGCCGGTTCGACTGCCACCTCGTCACGATCGAACCCGCCGCGGACCAGCGCCGCCTCAACCCGGCGCAGTCCGAGCGGGGCGACAACGGGTCGGCTTCCGCTCTGTCGGGGCATGAGCAGCGAATTGGCTATGAGCCGGGGCGTTCGTGTGGTCTGGTTGCAGGCGAGTACGCCATCAAAAAGGAGGCGGTATCCCGCCATAAGTGTTCGCGGGGCGGTGAGGACGATGGTCGGTGCAGGCAAGGGTCAGTTGCCTTCCATCAACTGTTCGAGATCGTCGATGAGATCGTCGAGAGCGGCGTTCGGACCGACATGCTTCGTTTTGGTGCGTTCCTCGAATAAACGCTTCGCGGCCTCGTCCGGTTCGGCAATAACTCCCGGGGCTCCGGCCACAGCCGGGTCTCGCAGGTAGAGGGGGAACATAATGGCCCCGTGCGGGCAGACCCGGGCGCAGGCGGGACAGCCGTCCTTGCAGTTATCCGGGGCGACGGCCCGGATCGCTCCGGCCTCGTCCTCGCCGTAAACGTCGAACAGGCAGAACTGGCGGCATTGTCCGCAGTTTGCGCACCGGGAGTAGTCGATGACCGGATACCATCGCGGCTCGATACGGTCCGACAGGTCGCGCACGCTGCCCGAGCCCGGCCCGATTTCGCAGGCGTCGAGGCACTCTTCCGGCGAGCCGAAGTCGGCCATGTTCAGGGTCTGGACACCGGCCGATCCGATGCCGTGTGACCGGAGTACCCACTCGGCCCCCCGTGGATACAGCCAGGTCGCAACGACCATCGGGCCGTCGATTGAGCATAGATTCTGCCAAAGCGGGTCGTTATGGGCCACGTGGTAAATGTGTGGGACGATCAGGACATCGGCTTCCACGCGGCCGGCTGCCAGTTCGGCGAGCCGGTCTTCGAACTCGGTCCGTGCCGGGTCTTCTTCGTCGGTTCGGGCAATGATGAACGTCATCTCGGCCATCTCCTTCCCAGCTCCCGGTAGATCTGGGCCATATTTTCGGCCAGGTGGCGGTCTGAGTAATGGTAACAGGCGGCGTCGTGTGAGGCAAGTCCTATGCGATCGGCGCGGTCGGGATCGTCCTGGAGCAGTGCAAGAGCGTTGGCGAGCATATCGACATCGCCTGCCGGGAATAGCAGGCCGCCTTCGGTCAGACCGATGATATCGTGATACGCTCCGACATCGGGGAGAACCACCGGCAGCCCGGCGGTCATCGCCTCGATGGCCACGGTGCCCCGGACCTCGGACGTGCGGCTGGGCACGGAGAAAACGCTGCACTCGTGGAAGAACGCGACCTTGCTCTTGAGGTCGGGCACGTCGCTGAACTCGACGCGGTCGGCCAGACCGGACTCGTCCACTTTGCGGAGAACGCTCTCCCAGTAGTCCTCGTCCGACTTCTGGCCGGCGACCTTGAGGCGGACATCGCGGCCATCTTCGGTCAGCCGGCAAACGGCGTCGATGAGCAGGTCCAGCCCCTTCGCTGAGGTGATCCGGGAGAGGTAGCCGACAGTGAAGGGTTCACGTCGGCGTGATTCGGGAAGCGGATAATCATCGACCGATATGCCGGGGGCAACGGTCTGGATGCGGTCGCGCGGGATGTCGAGGTACTCCGCCATCTTCGCGGCATAGGCGTCGGTCGGCGATACGAACCGGTCGATGAACCTGGCGTGCTGCCGCATCAGGTCGTGGGCACGTGACCGGTGCGGCTCGGGCATTTCGTCGACGAACTCGTCCTCGCCCTGAAGGCCGCACACGATGCGAGCGAGCAGCCGCTCCCGCAGCGACGGGGCGATGCCGGACAGGAGCATGTTGGGCAGGTGGATGGCGTCGGGCGTGGGGCCGGGTTCGAGGAACCGGAGCAGGCGCTCCAGCTCTTTCCGTTGATGACCATCGGCGCCCTCCAGCATCGACACGGTCATCGGTCCCAACCGGGCGGGCTCGGTGCTGCCGGATCGCCTGGCGGCCAGACGAAGCAACGGTCCGCTGTCGAACAACCGGTCGACCGCACGGGGGGTATGCCTGAATAGCCCGCAGTATTGCTGGAGGAAGACGTTTACCCCGCCGAAAAACGGGTCGGTGGTCCCGGGCAGCCGTTCGTCTTCGGGATTGAGGGGTAGATACAGCGGGATGAGCTGCACGTCGCATCCGAGTTCGATCAGTCCCCTGGCCAGGGAGATGTCGTAGGAGCACGCTCCGCAGAACATGCAGCCCGCGCCTGGCGTAAGCAGTGTCACCTTCAGACTCACGCCTCGTCCTCCTCCAGCACAAGCGCCCCGGTCGGGCAGGCATTGGCGCACGCACCCGCCACCTTGCGAAGCCCGTCGGCGAGCGGGCGATCGAACGGGACGCCGACCCGTACGTTAAAGCCGCGGCCGACAAACGTCAGCCCGAGCGGTTCGGCCGCTTCGCGGGTGATCTGTACGCAGAGCCCGCAGGCGATACATTTGCCCGGCTCGTAGATCAACCCCTGCGGATGGCGGTTCTGCGAGAACGCCCGCCTACTGCTTTTATACTTTCTCGTGTGGGCTTTGTACAGGGCGCCGTATTGCCGAAGCTTGCAGTCGTCTGCGGCGCGGCAATCGCAGCGCATACAGCGCGATGCCTCCCGCTCCGCCTCGTCCTCGGTGTAAACGGAGCCGTCGGCGGGCTTGACTCGCTGAATGTCGTTTGCTTCGACCATGTAGTGGTCGATCTCCTCGGGCGAGACTCGACCGACGTGCGTCGAGAACCCGCCGGTGGTCGCGTCGTCTGGCGGCGGCGCATCACCGGCATCGGCGGCGGCATATCGAACGAGTTGGCGGATCGAGACCGGGCGGTCTTTGGCTTTCCGGCGGCAGGTCTTCTCGCACCGACCGCCGCAGTCCTGGCACAGTCGGGCCATGGCCCCGGCCAACGCCCGTTGGCCGCCCCGAATGCGGCGAATCATAAGCGGGATGTTCAGATCGACGGGGCAAGCGACGCTGCAGGGAGCAACGCAATCGCCCAAGTGGTCGCCCAGCAGGAGTTCGAGTGCGGTTCGCCGGGCGGCGTGGACCTCCTCGGTCTCGCTTTCGACCCGCATACCGTCCACGGCCGCCGTGGCACACGACGGCCGCAGCCGGTTCTCGCCATCGACTTTGACCTGGCAGACCATGCACGAGGGTTCTGCCGGGTGCCCTTCCAGGAAGCACATGGCAGGGATGGCGATGCCGAGCTTTTGGGCGGCGTCCAGCACGGTCGTCCCCGGGGGGACCGTGACCGCCTGTCCGTCGATGTGGATGGTGACTGTCTCGTTCACGGCGGCATCTCTTCTTTGCAGTGCGTTTTCATTCGATCACGATCGCATCCACGGGGCACGCCTTCCTGCATGCGTCGCACCGGATACATTCTTCCTGGTCGATCTCGTGCTGCTCGTATGGCTTCGGCTCGATGGCATCGGCGGGGCAATGCTGGGCGCAGCGGGTGCAGCCGATGCACTCGTCGGTAATGATATATTTTATCAGCGGCTTGCACCGTCCCGCCGGGCATCGCCCCTCGACGTGGGCCTCGTATTCGTCACGGAAATATTCGAGCGTGGTGAGCACGGGGTTCGGGGCAGTGGACCCGAGGCCGCACAAGCTCCCGCGGATGACCATGTGGCAGAGTTCTTCCAGCCGGTCGGGGTCGTTCTTCTTCCCCTCGCCGGTGCACAGCCGTTCGAGGATATCGAGCATCTGGCGGGTGCCGACACGGCAGAAGGAGCATTTTCCGCAGGATTCCTCCTGGGTGAACTGGAGAAAATAGCGGGCCACATCCAGCATGCAGTCGTCCTCGTCGAGCACAACCAGCCCGCCGGAGCCCATGATCGCGCCCAGTCGGGCGAGATCCTCATAGTCGATCGGGGTATCGGCCAGCCGGGCGGGGACGCATCCGCCCGACGGTCCGCCGATCTGGACGGCCTTGAACGCCTTCCCGTCGGCGATCCCGCCGCCGATCTCCTCGACGATCTCGCGGATGGTCACCCCCATCGGGACCTCGATCAGCCCGCCGTGCCGCACCTTGCCGGCCAGGGCGAACACCTTGGTCCCGCAGCTCTCCGGCGTGCCCAGCC
>PUPC01000145.1 GCA_003553185.1 Planctomycetota bacterium
AGGCGACCAGCCGTTCGCCGGCCCGAGCATATCCGGAAAGGGCGCTGACTCCCCGGATGTGTCCGGTTTTGGCGTAGATGCTGCCCTTGTACGGCTCCTGTGTCATCCGACGCCGGAGCGTGCCGTCCACTCCGGCGATGGCGAGCGAATCGATGTAGGCCTGGCGGTGATCGGAGAGCGCGAGGTAGCGGAGGAAACAAGTGAGATGGAACGGCGAGATGCGGTTGTTGCGGGAGAGCCCCGATCCGTCGTCGATCTTCCAGCCCCCCTCGGGGATGCCGACGCGGTCGAATGCGGCCGCGACGGCTTCCGCCCCGGCCTCGAAGGAGGACGGGGTCCTCACCGTCCGGCCGAGTGTTTTGAAGATCATCTCAGCGTGGAAATTGCTGCTCACTTTGTTGGCCACGCTGATGGCGTCGGTCAGGGGGCTCTCGACCCGTGCCAGCCGTTGTGCCAGCCGCAGGTCGGTCGGTTCCTCGGCGAAGGTGATCTCGCCCTCGATCTGAACGCCCGCCTGTTCCAGGCGCTCTCGGAGCACAGTGGCGGCGTATTTCAGCGGTTCGAGCACGGGGACGTTTGCCGAGGCGCCGGCGCTGGCGGGGGTGAGCTCGCCGGACACGACGATGGTATCGCTCTGAGGCAGCCGGGTGATGTGGGCCCGACCGGTCCCCGTCTGCACCGTGGTGCATCGGTTCTGGATGGTGACGTGCGAGGTCTGGGGCTGGGAGAAGACCACCGCCGGCTGACCGACCCGGGCGGCCGGTCTGACCCGAACGAACACGCAGTTTTCGTTGAGTGCCAGCGCCGAGACCGGGGCACAGTAGCTGCGCAGGAGCTGGTCTTTGGGCCAGGCGGGGTGGATATGTTCGCCGTCGAATATGGTGGCGTCGATGATCAGGTCGCCACGCACAGTCGTGATTGATTGGGCGATCTCTGCGGCGAGAGCGTCGAATTTGGCCACCGGGTCGTCATCGCCCCCCCGTCCGCCGATGCACGGGTCGCCGCCCGCGACAACGATCAGGTCGCCGTACAGCGTCTCATCGACGGGCGGCCTGTCGGCATAGACGGTGGTCGCGAAGGTGAACTCCTGGCCGAGCAGCAGCAGGGCGGCCCCGGTGGTCAGCAGTTTCTGGTTCGAGGCGGGGATCATCGGGCGCTCGTCCCCTATCGAGGTCAGGATGCGCCCGCTTGCCACGTCGATGGCAGCGACGCCCACTTCTCCGGGGCCGAACTCGGCGGCGCGTATGAGGGCTTGGATGTCTCGGTTGAGCGGCGGCTGGGCGAATGCGGAGGCGGCGGCAAGAAGAATGGCCGCAACGAGGAGCGAGCGGGCCGCCCGCCCGCGAACGGGGCCGACGCCCGCCGGACAACAGTTTTGCATCGATCACTCACCCAATAAGTTGAGCTGCTCGCGGGCAAACCCCCGCCATTGTGCCGCGGGATGTGTGCCGGGCACGTCCTGATATCGGCTTATAATGTCCTCGAAAACGCGGCGGGCCTTGGTGGTCTCGCCCATCTCCTTGTAGGACAGTCCCTTATAGAACCTCGCGGAGGGGGCGAGGTCCGGCTGGGCGTCGCTGTATCGCTTGAGCCAGCGGTCACATGCCCGAATGCATTTCCGGTATTGCCCCCGCTCGAAATGGAGCCGTGCGTCTCGATGGGCCTCTACCGGCGACCCGGTTCGGCAGCCGACGAGGACGAGCAGCGCGGCGGCCAGCCCGATGCAGGCAGCGATCGATCTCGTGTTCAATTTCATGATGCCAGCGTTCGGCAGTCAGGACTGCCTGTCTCCATTATCAGGTTGGGCCGGCGAATGGTCTGTTTGCTTCTCGATGTCCTCGAGCCCCAGCTCCGCAGCCCGAACCGCATCCTGGATGGCCGGGTCGGGCGAGTCTCCGTATCGCGTCTTGAGGGTCTCGAACGCGGTGGCGGCCCGCGTGTAGTCCCGCATATGCCAGTAGCACCGGCCGAGTTGGAACAGGGCGAGCGGAACGGCCGCATCGTCCGGGTGGCCGCCGTAGTTGGCCAGCCAGGATCGGTATGCCACCGCCGCCTGGTCGTAATGTTCGCCTTTCATCAGCCGGTTGGCTTCACGGAGCTCGCGCAAGCTGGGCGGCGTGGGCTCCAGTTGACGTTCGACGGCCCTGCAGCCGACCGTGCCGAGAAGGGCGAATGCGACTCCCACACACAATACCCGCCGGATGTGCATCATACCGGTTTTCTCCTCCTCATATCTCTTGCGCGACGTTCCGCAGGCCGTTTCGCGGCCGACCATCCCGGCCCTCGCCGCCCGGCCCAAGATCGCCTGTCACGTGCCGCGCACTTCCTGGAGCGGTCGGGCGATTCGTGCCGACCGGGTGCTGAGCGGACCGCGAACGGCCCCCTGCTCGCCCATCATAAGGAGCACAGGGCTGGCGATGAATATCGACGAATATGTTCCGACGAACACGCCCACCAACAGGGTAAAGGCGAAGTCCGAGATGGCCGGACCGCCGAATACGAAGAGCGACGTCACGGCGAGCAGCGTGGTGACCGAGGTGAGCAGTGTCCGGCTCAACGTCTGGTTGATGCTCAGGTTGACGATGTCGGGGAACGGGGTCTTGCGGACGGTGCCCCGGTTCTCGCGGATGCGGTCGAACACGACGATGGTGTCGTTGAGCGAGTATCCGATCACCGTCAGGATGGCCGCGATGACCGTCAAGCTGAGTTCGCGGCCGGTGATTGCCAATGCCGCCAGCACCAGGCAGACATCGTGCACCAGTGCCGTCACGGCGGCCATCCCGAACCGGAATTCGAACCGGAACCAGACGTAGGCGACGATGCCGAGCACGGCGAGGAACAGTGCCACACCGGCCTGCAGGCCGAGCCGTTGGGCGACGGCGGGGAAAATCTTTTCCAGCCCGGCAAACGCCTCCCGGGCCACCGGGGTATCGTCATCGAATCTCGCCCGCTGCAGGACCCGCGTGATCTCGCCGGTCTGACCCGCCTCGACCATCACCGTGAACGAATCGGCCCTGCCGTCGACCAGTGCGTCCGGCTCGGGCCGGAGCACGGTCAGCTCGGCCTCGGCGTCCTGCAAGGTCTCTGTGAGGAACTCCGGTGTGACCGGCCGGGCCAGGTTGACCCGCACGTACACCTTGCCCTCCTCGGCGACTTCCTCGGGCGTGTCCATATCCTCGACAAGCGGGGGGACCAGCAGCATCCGGCCGTCAACCGTAAAGGCGGACGCGAGGTCTTCCATAACACGCCCCTCGCCATAAACCAGGCGAGCGGCATCTGTCAACCGGTCTGCAACGGCCGGGTCGGCGGTGGTGAGCACATAGGCCACCTCGTCCCGCTCGGCCGGCTGTTCTTCGATTTCCACCTCCGGCGCCCCTTCGTCGGCCAGTCGCTGACGAGCGACGTCCGGGGGCATCGGGTTGTTTGTCTCGATTACGACCCGCCGGCCTCCGCCCGCAATTTCGTCCTCCTGGGCGATCCGAACCTCGGGGATGAACCCCAAGCGTATGGCGAAGCTCCGGCCCGGCTCCTCGCCGCGCCACCAGACCTCCTGGACCTCAATGTCCCGGTAACCGGCGGCCGCGACCATACTTCGGACTTGATCGGCGGTGGTCGGCTCGCGGAAGTTCACCTCGACGCGAGTCCCCGACATGAACTCGATGCCGAGCCGCCTGCCCGGCCCGCCGAAGAAGAAGACCATCCCCGCCACGACGAGCACTGCGGACACGGTGAGCGCGACTTTTCGCACCGATATGAAGGGAATCTTCGGGTCTTTCACGAACTCGGCCATCGGCAAGCTCTTGAGCACACCCGACAGGATGAGGGCGTCGAACAGGATGCGGATGACCACCAGGGCGGTGAACATACTGACCACGATCCCGATGGACAGGGTGATGGCGAAGCCCCTGACCGGCCCGGTCCCGAACAGATTCAAGATGAGGGCGGTGATCAGTGTGGTGAGATCGGCGTCGATGATGGTGACCATCGCCTTGCTGTGGCCGTCCCGGACACATTTGAGCAGGGGCTTGTCCGTCTTCTTTTTGATCTCCTCGCGTATCCGCTCGAAGATCAGCACACTGGCGTCGATGGACATACCGACCGTCAGCAGGATGCCTGCGATGCCGGGCAGTGTCAACGTGATGCCCTGCGTCTTCATCGCTGCCAGCAGGAGCAGCAGGTTGAGCAGGAGTGCGGTGTTGGCGACGATCCCCGCCTTGCGATAGTAAAGCAGGATAAACGCGACCACGACGAGGAACCCGATGATGATCGCCTGGCGTCCGGCGGCGACCGAGGCCATCCCCTGGTACGGCCCGATGCGCCGTTCGCTCTCCATAACGAGCGGCCATCTCAAGCTGCCCGACTGGAGAATGTACTTGAGGTTTTCGGACTCCGCCTGGGTGAACCGGCCAGTGATGCGGGCCTGGCCGTGAATCGCCTGTTGAATGACGGGTGCCGAGTGCAGCTCGCCCGTCTGGACCAGGTTGCCTTCCTCGTCGCGGACATCGTCGAGGATGATGCCAAGCTGGCGGCCGACGTTATCGGCGGTGAGGTGATAGAAGAGGTCCGGGTCGGTGAACCTGAGGTTCACCTGGAATTCGCCGGTCTGCATGTCGCGGGTAACGGCGACCGACTCGATCCGCTCGCCGGTCAGGCCGATTTCGTCCGACACCAGCACTCGTTCGGAACTCACCTCGCCCGTCTCCGGGTCCTCGCGGGTGAGCGTGTACCACCGCCATCCTTCCGGCGGCGGCTCGCCCCGCTGATCGCTCTGTTCAGCTTCCTCATAGAGTTCCCCCCGCTGGGCCCTGTCTGCGACGATGCGGAATTCGAGCCGACCGGTCCTCTGGATGATTTCTCGGGTCCGGCTGATCTCGGCGTCGCCGTAGCCGGGAATCTGGATGAGGATGTGGCGTTCGCCGACGTGCTGGACGCGCGGGCGCGTCAGCCCCGCCCGGTCGATCCGCTGCCGGATCACCTCGACCATGTCCTCGGCTTCCACCGGGTCGTGTTCCACGTGCTCGGGCATCTCGATGCGGTAGGTCATCTCCACCCCGCCCTCGAGGTCGAGGCCCAGGCGCAGCCCGTGAACGATCCGCCGCACCTGTCGATGCTTGATGACGTGCTGGCGGGTCTCGTCCCACGTGGGGGGCGACACCGTGCGTATCTCCTGTTCGGACACACGGTTGAAGGGCATGGTGAGCCGCGCCCATAGGTTGTATGTTTCGACCCTGTCGACGACTTGCCGGCGCTCGACGGCCTCCCGCTGGATCAGGTTCCCCTCTTCGGTGACGTCCCGGCGGGCGATGTCCTCGATGGTTTCGCCCGGATCGCGCGGGCGGCTGTATTCCCGGGTCAACGTATCCCGGACCTCGATTACGTCGGCTTCCGTGTCCTCCACGGGATAGTTAACCATCCCCACGAACAAGGCGAGCAGTAGAACTGCGACGACCCGCCCATAGGTGCTTTTGAACAGCCAGCCGCCGAAGCGGAATGGTGCCTCAAGTATCTTTTGTATCATCGTTGCGAGTATCCTCGACGTTTTCTTGTTCTGGTCTCAAGTAACCGGCCCCGCCCGGATCGGTCCCCGAATGAACGTCCCGGGCCAGCGCGCTGTATTATATATGTTCTTGCCCCTCGATGCGAGCACAAAACCCGGTCAATTGCAAATCGGCTCGATGAGCCGGCCCAGCCCAACAGGGCTTTCAGTCTTTATCGTTCTTCTCACCATCGACGACGCTGGCGATGGCTCCGCGAGAGAAGGTCATGTTCACGTTCTTGTCCACCTCGATGACCACCTCCTCCTCGCTGAGCTTGGTGATGGTCCCGCGAAGTCCGCCGATGGTGACCACTTCATCGCCTTTGTCCAATGCGGAGAGCATCTGCCGTCGGTGCTTCTCTCGCTTCCGCTGTGGTGCAATCATGAATATGTACATAATCGCGACCACGATGCCGATCATTACGACAATGTTTATCAACTGCCCAGTCCCGTTCTCAGCGGCGGTCGGTGCGGCCTCCGCCACCAGCATCGCCAGATTCAGAATCGATGTCATAAGTCCCTTCCCGAGGCGGCTATTCGCCCATTCGGCCGAGCTTTTCCGCCTTGAACTCCTGAAAGTTGTCTTCGATTATCGCCTGACGCGCACACCGCATCAGGTCCTGATAAAATGTCAAGTTATGCAGCGTAACCCAGATGGCCGCTGCCATCTCGCCCGCCTGGAACAGGTGGCGGAGCGTCCCGCGCGATACGGTTCGACACGCCCGACACTCGCACCCGTCGTCGATGGGCCGAACGCTTCGGGCGTGCCGGGCGTTCCGCAGCCGGACCTTGCCCTGCCAGGTGAACGCACACGCGCCGCGGGCGTTCCGGGTGGGCATGACACAGTCGAACTGGTCCACGCCCCGCCCGATCGCCCGGAGCATATCGCCGGGCGGGCCGACGCCCATCAGGTAGCGCGGCTTGTCGCGGGGCAATCGCGGCGCCGTGTGGGCCACCACCTCGTCCATCAGCAATGGGCCTTCGCCCACGCTGACGCCCCCTATAGCATACCCGTCGAA
>PUPC01000174.1 GCA_003553185.1 Planctomycetota bacterium
ATTCCGGTCATTCGAGAGATCGAGGGGGAGATCCGGTTGGCATTGGCCTTCTCGGCCGGCCCACTCGGTTTGGACCGGGACGGGGCGCTGATGATAAAGCACCCGCTGACTCCGGTGGCCACCCTGGCCGACCGCCTGATGCTATCGACGTTCTCGCTCGTCGCCATCACCCTCCTTGCCATGATATTCGTCGTGCACATGGTTCTTCGTTACAAGGTACACCAGCCGCTGCAGACACTTTGGATGCACGAGTATCGCATCCGCGAGGGCGATCTGGCCAAGATCGAGGGGCCGGACCCGAACAACGAGTTCTCCGACCTCTACTCGATGTACAACGAGATGGTGGTTCGAATCGCCGAGCAGAAGCGAGCGATCATCGAACAGAAAGATCACGCCGCACTCGGCCAACTCACCCGGAATGCCATCGATCGCCTGACCGAACCGCTGGACGAAATACTCGGCAAGAGCCAGACCCTCCTGGAGCAGGAATCGTCGCTCTCCGACGAAGACCGAGCACTCCTGCGAGAGATCATCACCAACATCACCCGCATCGCCCGCGAGCTCAAATCCATCGTCGTCGAGGGAGATAAAAGCTCAATATGGTTGGAACAAGAGGCGGGGACGGTCCCGGATTTCGACATACCGGCCAACGACGAACCGAAGGACAGCAAGTAGCAATTGTGCGTGGACCGAGACCGGGAGAGCGAGGGGCCGGCGGGGACAGATCATCTGATCCGCGCTTTTACTTGACACCCCATTGCCGACGGCATAGAATTCACGCTGCTCTGGGTGTGAGAAGATCGAGTGGACCGGCTGAGGTCCATGATGCTGGGACACAGGTGCAGTTGCAGCTTTCGTCCGGGAACGCCGTGACATGACCCCCTCTTCATCGGCCTGATATCATCTCTTAACCAGCAGGAGGCATAGTGGCGAAACAACGCGGCATCTCGCCATCGAAGCTTCGGGCTGACCTCGACCGTGGCAAGATCGCACCGGTCTACATGCTGGCCGGCGAAGAGGAGTTCTTCGTTCACGAGGCGGTCGACGCCATTGCGGGGGCACTCGAGGCCCAGGGCGGTGACTGTGCCCGCCACACCTACCAGGAGCAGGAGGCCGAACTGGCCACTGTGCTCGACGACGCCCGGTCATTCGGCCTGTTCGGGCAGAAGCAGCTCGTCGTGGTGTGGCCCGCCAATCAATTTGTGCGGACTCACAGCGACGCTCTCGCCGAGTTTGCACAGGCGCCCCCGCCCACCGGCCACCTGATCCTCGCGGTGGAGAAGGCGGACCGCAGGAAGAAGCTGACCAAGATCGTCGAGAAGGCCGGCGCGCTGGTCGCGTGCAACCCGATCTATCAGAACCAGGTCGGCGAGTGGATCCGGGACCGGGCGAAACAAATCGGGGTCGGGATCACCGCGGACGCCGCCGCTCGCCTGGCCGACTTCCTCGGCACCGACCTGGCGGTCATCGCCGCCGAGCTCGACAAGCTCGCCACATACATCGGCGACCGCAAGCGGATCGAGGCGGACGACGTCGAGGCGGTATCGCTCCGAGACCGGAGCAGGATCATCTTCGAACTCACTGATGCCATCGGGGCTCGCCGGCCGGGGCCGATGCTGACCATCCTCGATGGCCTGCTCGATCAGGGCGAGCGGGCCGGCGGCATCATCTTCATGGTCTCGCGCCACATGCGGCGGCTGTGGACGGTCCGAGAGCTGATGAACAACGGCATCGAGCCGACGGCCGCCGCCCGGAAGGTCGGCGTTCGATACTTCGTCGAACGGTTTCTGGACCAGGCCCGCGGCTTCCCTCTCCGCCAGCTTCGACAGAATTGCACCGCGCTGGCCGAATGCGAGACCGAGCTCAAGCGGTCGGCTATGGATGACCGCATATTGCTCGAGACTACATTCATTCAGCTCCTCCCGCCCGCCCGGACAGCATCCTCGTGAGGAACGGTCAGGCCGACATCGATGCCCTCTATCCGGCCCGTCCCATCGGGGCAGATCGTGGGCTGGTTTGACTACGTGCCGGGTCTCGGATAGAATCCCCATAGACTTGTAACTCCCTCTTGGAACGGTTTTGTGAACGTTGACCGCAAGCTGATCCGCAACATCAGCATCATCGCACACATCGACCATGGGAAGTCCACGCTCGCCGACCGGCTGATCCAGCGGGCCGGGCTGATCTCGGAGCGCGATTTCCGTGACCAGATACTGGACACCATGGATATCGAGCGGGAACGGGGCATCACCATCAAGAGCAACACGGTCACCATGCTGTACGAGGCGGGAGATGGCCAGACCTACCAGATCAACCTGATCGATACTCCCGGGCACGTCGACTTCTCCTACGAGGTGTCGCGGTCGCTCGCCTCGTGCGACGGGGTCCTGCTCGTCGTGGATGCGTCCCAGGGAGTCGAGGCCCAGACGATCGGCAACCTGTACAAGGCGATGGAGCACGACCTGACGGTGGTGCCGGTCATCAACAAGATCGACCTTCAGTCCGCCAATATCGACGGTACGCTCGATGAGATCGATGAGGAGCTGGGGCTGCCCATTGAGGAGGCCGTCTGCTGCTCTGCGAAAACGGGCGAGGGCATCGACGAGGTCTTCGAGGCGATTATCCAACTGATCCCCCCGCCCGAGGACCGATCCGACCAGCCGCTTCGGGCCCTTATCTTTGACGCTCTTTACACTCCATACCGCGGGACCATCGTCAACTTCCGAGTCGTGGACGGCACGCTGCGGGTCGGCGATCGCATCCGCCTGATGCATACAGGGAAAGTGCACGAGGTGGATGAGGTCGGCCACATGCAGCTCGACCTGGTCCCGTGTGACGAGTTGAGAGCGGGCGATGTCGGCTACCTGCTGGGTGGGATCAAGACCGTTGCCGACGCCCGGGTCGGGGACACCATCACCCGCGATGAGAACCGGGCCGAACGCCCGCTGCCCGGCTTCGAGCACGTCACCCCGATGGTCTATTCCTCGATCTACCCGATGTCGAGCGGCGAATACGAGGACCTGTCGGTCGCCATGGACAAGCTCTCGCTGAACGACGCAGCTCTCGTTTACGAACGGGACTCATCGTCCGCGCTTGGGCTCGGCTTTCGCTGTGGATTCCTCGGCCTGCTCCACCTCGATGTCGTTCAGCAGCGCCTTGAACGGGAGTACGGCCTCTCGCTGGTCCTGACAGCCCCCAGCGTCGCCTACCGGGTCACACTCCGGGACGGCGAGGAACTGGAGGTGGACAACCCCAGCCACTATCCCGACCCCGGCAAGATCGAGACCGTCGAAGAGCCGTTCGTTCGGACCTCGATTATGACTCCGGCTCGATACATCGGCCCGGTCATGGAATTATGCCTGGCGGCGCGGGGCGTCAACTCGCACACGGGTTACCTGGGGCACAACCGGGTGGACATCCAGTTCGACATGCCGCTGGCCGAGATCATCTACCATTTTTACGACAACCTGAAGCGGATCACCCAGGGCTACGGTTCGCTGGACTACACCCCGCTCGACTATCGCGAGACCGACGTGGTCAAGCTGGACATTCTGGTGAACGGCGAAGTCCTCACCCCGCTCTCGCAGCTTGTGCACCGATCGAAGGCGCGGCAATACGGACTCCACGCCTGCAAGCAATTGGAAGAGACGATCCCCCGGCAGCAATTCAAGATCGCACTGCAGGCGGCGATCGGCGGCGACATCATCGCTCGCCGCACGATCAGGGCGTATCGAAAAGATGTGACCGCGAAATGCTACGGCGGGGACGTCACAAGAAAGCGCAAACTTCTCGAACAACAGCGCGAGGGCAAGAAGCGGATGAAGATGGCCGGGAACGTCCCCGTCCCGCAGGAAGCGTTCATCGCCGTGCTCCAGTCCGATCAGAAGTGAACCCCGGCGACGGAACCGCGGGCATCACGACAGCGACATCGACCACCATACCACTGATGAACACATCAAAGGTCCACCGGGGCGACATCGAAGCAGGACTGCGAGCAGTCGGCCTCGGCCTCGGCGACCTCGTTTTTGCGCATTCATCCCTCAGCGCGTTCGGCCGCGTTGCAGGCGGGGCCGACACGGTGATCGACGCGCTGCTTGCGGTGGTCGGCGGCGAGGGCACGGCGGTTATGCCGACATTCACGTGGGATCGTTTCCACGATGAACGCGGGGCGGTGTTCAACATAGCGAACACCCCGTCGGAGGTGGGCGCGATCACCGAGGCCTTTCGGCATCGACCGGACGCTCGCCGCAGCAGCCACATCTGCCACTCGGTCGCGGCCATCGGGCCGCAAGCCGAAGCCGTGATGGGAGACGGCGTCCGGCCCTTCGGGGCGGGCAGTACGTTCGAGCAGTTGGTTCGCCTCGACTCGTGGTATCTCTTTCTCGGCGTCGGGTTCGAGGTATGCACCGCCCTGCACCACGTCGAGGAGATGCAGCAGGTGCCGTACCGGTATTACCGTGATTTCCGGGACTCGGTCGTGGTGTTTCCCGACGGACGACGCTGCCCCTCCCAGGCGATCGAGTATCTGCGGCGGGATGGATACCGGAACGACCTCGCCAAGGCGGGGCCCATCCTCGCCGAGGCAGGTGTCTTGCGAACGACCGAGGTCGGGGACGCGACGGTGATGAACACCCGCATCCGGGACATCGTCGAAATCATCGGGCGTCGCGTCGAGACCGATCCCTATTTTCTGGTGACCAGGTGACGGACGGATTCGCAATTTACGTCCACGTCCCGTTCTGCCGTCGGAAGTGCCGGTACTGCGATTTCTACTCCCGGCCGCCGGGGGCAGGCGAACTTGATCAATTCGTCGATGCGCTGGCCGATGAAGCATCCGCGCGGCCCCGAGCGGGCCGGGTCGATACGATTTATTTCGGCGGGGGGACGCCCTCGCTGTTGGGCGCCCGTCGGCTGGCGGTGATTCTGGACGAGTTGCGCCGGCTCTATGAGATCGCGGGCGATGCCGAGATCACCGTCGAGATGAATCCGCAGGATGTCACGCCGGAGTTGGCCGCGGGTTGCCTCGATGCGGGGTTCAACCGGGCGAGCGTCGGGGTGCAGAGCGTTTTTGCCGAGGAGCTCGGGTTCCTCGGACGCCTGCACCGTCCGTCGGACGGGCCTCGCGCCGTCGAGATTCTTCGCGAGGCGGGGATCACCGAGATCGGGATCGACCTCATCTACGGGCTGCCGAGGCAGACGCCCGCGATGGCCGAGGAGCGAGTCCGGCTCGCCGTCGAATCCTGCCGCCCGGCACACGTCTCGGCGTACCAACTCACCTATTCCGAGAACACGCCGCTGTGGAGTGAACTCGAATTGGGCCGCATTCGCCGCCATGAGGAGCACGACGAGTTCGGCCTCTTCCGCAGCGTGCACCGGACACTTCGGGGCCTGGACTATCCGGCCTACGAGGTGTCGAACTTCTCGCTGCGCGACGAGCACCGCTCTCGTCATAATAGTCGCTACTGGCAGCATCTTCCCTATGTCGGGCTCGGCCCTTCCGCGCACTCGTTCCGGCCGCCCGTACGCTCATGGAATGTCGCCGACCTCGACAAATATCTGGCAGCACGGACAGCGGGCGAATCGCCGCTCGACGACAGCGAGGAGCTGACCGACGAGCAGCTCGCGGCGGAGGCGGTGATGCTGGCTCTGAGGACGACCGACGGACTCGATCTCGATGCGTTTCGCGAGCGCTTCGGCAACGACCTGGCAGGCGAGCGCGCAGAGCAGATCAGTCATGCCGAGAGCGAGGGGCTGTTGGTCATGGCCGACGGACGCCTTCGCCCGACGCTTGCCGGCCTGGCGGTCGCCGACCGGCTCGCCGTCGAGTTGTGCTGAGCCGGCCGGTTCCCGGAAGGCGGCCTCGGGCAGAGCGGCAGCGGACGGTGCGGAGCCCTACTCCTCCACGTACTCTTCGCCGCACTCGGAGCAGAGCGGGGTCTCTTCGTCATCGTACATACGACAATCAGAGCAGTGCAGACGGCCGCACTCCTCGCAGCGGAGCAGATCCTCCCCATAGTCCTCCTCGGTCGCCCCGCACAATTCGCAGAAGCTGAGATCCTCAAAGGTCAATTCGTCTTCCGGCTCCACGTCATCGTCTTCGTCGGGCAGTGGCACTTCCATCGGATGCCCGTGGCCAAATGATCTTGGTGGTCGGTTCATGTGTCACCTCCGGTTTCAGTCGTCACCTACCTATGTTATGCCTTGATTATGGCAAAACGTCAAGCACGAATTCGTTTTTTTCTCCCCTACCCTGATCCGAATGCGACGTAGGTAGAGCGCTGGCCGAAATCGGACCGCCACTGACCTCGACAAATACGCTTGCCGGTTGCTGCTCAGGAAGGAAAAACGGGGTGGCAGATGCATCGTCGGGTACGACGAAGACAGCACATCCGCTTACCGCCGCTTTGAGACGAGGGCCCTGCGAGGCCGGAATTTCAGCCACCCTCGCTAGTTGCCGAGCAGATCGCCGATGCCTTCGATAACGCCTCGTAGCGCCTCCCCGCC
>PUPC01000101.1 GCA_003553185.1 Planctomycetota bacterium
TACTGGTCGACAAGGCCCTGGAGGTGTTTGCAACACAGATCGAGGAGAAGAAACTCAAGCTGTCGAGCGAGGTCCCCGAGGACCTGCCCGACGTGCAGGTGGACCCCAACAAGATCACGTGGGTACTCACCAACCTGATTGCCAACGCCTTGCGATACGCCGAAGGCCGTATCTCGATATCAGCAGGCCACTCGGGCGAGTGGGTGCGACTTTCGGTCGCTGACGACGGGGCAGGCATCGCGCCGGAGGACCAGTCCCGTATCTTCGATAAATTCGTTCGGGTGAAGACTGACCAGGCACCGGGCGGCACCGGGCTTGGACTGGCAATCTGTAAAGAGATCGTTCACGCCCATAAAGGGACGATCTGGGTCGATTCTTCGTCCGAAGGAGGCAGCACATTTTCCTTCACCATGCCGGTAGCCCAAAAAACGTAAACGAGGAGTAGAACCATGGGTACAAAACCAGTCCTGATCGTTGACGACGAGAAGAACATCCGCCTGACGCTATCCCAGGCGATCGAAAGTATGGACCTCGATGTCGGCACCGCCGTCAACGGGGAGGACGCGTTGAGCAAGCTCGATGAGAGCGATTACGGCCTGATGCTTCTTGATCTGAAAATGCCGGGGATGGACGGGATGGACGTGCTGCGCCAAGTCCGGGAGGTTCGACCCGACATCAAGGTGATCATCATCACCGCACACGGTACCATCGACTCGGCCGTGGAGGCAATGAAGCTGGGGGCCGTAGATTTCATCCAGAAGCCCTTCACCCCGGACGAGATCCGCGACCTTGTGAGGAAGGTCTTGGACCGCGATGCCCTGGAGGCGGCACAGGCGGACCACTATGATTGGCACATCGAGATGGCGAAGAAATGCATCGGGGAACGCCATTTTGACGCCGCTCGCGAGCATGTCCAACAGGCGGTGGCCTCCGATCCGAACAACCCCGAGGCGTTCAACCTGCTCGGCGTATTGCTCGAAATGGAAGGCGACCGGCTGGGGGCACAGAAAAACTATCGGGCTGCCATCGAACTGGACGGCAAATACAAGCCGGCGAAAGAAAATCTGGAACGGACCACCCGGGCCGGCAAAGGGCCGATTCGGTTGGACAACTGACAACCGGGAGACGCAATGTCCGAGCACCTGTACGCTGTGATTGTTGGTTGCGGCCGCCTGGGCGCTCTGTTGGCCAACCAATTGAGCCGGAAGGGCCACAGTGTGGTTGCCATCGATAACGACGCCGATGCTTTTGCTGGACTGGCCGCCGAGTACAGCGGCTTTCGAATCGAAGGGGAGGCGACCGAACTCGCCGTTCTCAAGGAGGCGAAAGTCGATAAGGCAGACCTGGTAATCTCCACCACACGCGAGGACAACGTTAACCTGATGGTGGCCCAGATCGCCAAAGAGGTGTTCAAGGTGCCACGGGTCATGGCCCGCGTTTTTTTGCCCGAATACGAGGACAGCTATCGCAGAATGGGAATCGAGGTGGTCTGTCCCACCCGGGCGGCAGCCGACATGTTCCTGAACGCACTCGCCGAAGAGGAGGGGTCGCCAAAATGAACATCCTCATCGTCGGCGGCGGCAAACCCGTCTATTTCCTGTGCAGGACCTTCCTGGCCAAAGGCCACGAGGTAACCATCATAAACCGCGACCACGATGAGTGCATCCAACTCGCTCGACGGCTCAACGCCACCATTGTCCACGGCGACGGCAGCGACCCGGTCATACTCGAAGAGGCCGGCGCTCATGCGGCCGGAGCTGTTCTGGCCGTGACGCCCAACGACCAGGACAACCTCGCCGTCTGTCAGATCGCCCAACTCCGGTTCGATACCCCCCGGGCCGTCGCCCTGGCCAACGACCCGGACAACGAGGAAGTCTTCAAGAAGCTGGGGGTCTCAGCGTTCTCGACCACCCGGATCATCACCAGTCTGATCGAGCAGCGAACGCTTCTTGACGACGTGATCAATTTGATCCCGGCGGGCGAAGGGAAGGTCAACATCACCGAGATCGCCCTGACCGAGGAGTCGCCCGTGTCGGGCAATGCCCTCCGAGACCTGGCGCTGCCGCACGGCTGCCTGGTCGCAGTGGTCCTGCGCAACGGAGATGCAGTGGTGCCCGACGGATCGACCGAGTTGCGGGCGGGTGACCATATTGTGGTGATTACCCTGCCGGGGAACCATGGCCCGGCGTTGCGAGCGATCACCGGCGAGACGGCTTGAGGACCACAGGATGAGAGCGGCCCGATACCTTCGTAATCGCTACAGGGCGATCCTGTCGTACACCGGCCTGGTCCTCTTCATTGGCGGGGTACTGATGCTCACCCCCCTACTCGTCCTCATCGTCAGGCCCCGGGAGGCCGCCGGGGCGTGGGGGTTTCTGCTGCCCGCATTGACGATGGCCGCCTTGGGCGTAGTCATCTGGCGGGTGTTCCGTGTGTCGGGCGAACTGGCGCTCACCCTTCAGGAGGGCGGGGTCGTCGTCTTGCTCGGCTGGGTGGCCCTCTGCCTGTTCTCGTCCTGGCCGTTCATAGCCAACGGGTCCAACTTCACCCAGGCGGTGTTCGAATCGGTGAGCGGTTGGACCACCACGGGGCTGACCGTGGTGAACGTCGAAGAGGCCGGCTCACTAATACTGCTCTGGCGCAGTGTCATGCAGTTTGCCGGCGGTGCCGGGTTGGCGATCATCATGCTCTCCGCCATCACAGGGCCGACCGGCCCGGGGTTCTCCTCCGCCGAGGGGCGCGAGCAGTTGGTCCCCCACGTCCGCCATTCCGCCAAGCTGGTGATGGGAATCTACACCGGCTATGCGGCCCTCGGCATCATCGCCTCCCTGCTGACGGGAATGGGCTGGTTCGACGCGATCAACCACTCATTCGCAGCCGTTTCCACTGGCGGTTTCTCGACCCGTGCCGAGAGTATCGGCTATTGGAACTCCCCCGCCATCGAATCAGTTACGCTGCTGTTAATGGTGCTGGGCAACCTCAACTTCGTTACGGCGTGGCTCCTGTTGCGTGGAAAATTCCGAACCGCAGGCCGAAACGGCGAACTGCGGCTTTTCGCCTGCCTCGCCGTGCTGTGCTCAGTGGCCTTGCTGCTGCTCACAAGTGCAGGAATGTACGCGACGCGAGGCAAAGATATCCGTGTTTCAGTTTTTCAGACGGTTACCGCATTGACCACGACCGGGTTCTCTACCGTGGAGCACGCTGGCTGGAATTCGTTCGGGTGGCTGGTTCTCATCGTGCTGATGGTCATCGGCGGTGGAACCTGTTCAACGGCCGGCGGGATCAAACAATACCGCGTCTACATGCTGTGGAAAAGCTTGATCTGGCAACTGCGGCAATTCCTCCTGCCCCGTTCCGCCGTCACCCAGAACGCCGTGTACGAAGGCGAACGGCGAGTGTTCGTGGACGACGACCGTCTCCGGCAGATCGGGACGTTTCTGTTCCTGTACTTATTGGTCCTCATCGTCGGCTCCGCGATTCTCGCGGCTCACGGCAACGGGCTGCGGGAGTCTGTCTTCGAGTATGCTTCTGCTATAGGAACGGTTGGCTTGTCTGTTGGCATCACCGGCCCCGAAGCACCCGGCGGGGTGCTCTGGGCGAAAACAGTGGGCATGTTTCTCGGCCGCCTCGAATTCATCGTCATCATCGTCGCCCTGTCGAAGCTGTTCAGGGACAGCCGGTCCATGTTTGTCCCGAAGAACAGGGGCTGAACCCGCCGCCCCATCGCGTTATAGCCCTCTTTCAACGGCATGTCGCGGCACGCGATATTCTCATCCCCGCCCGATCTTTCGCTCACCTTTTCGGCCTCAATCTGTGCGAATCGCTAAAGACGTGAGCCGTTCGCCGATAACTATCCTGCAAGACACAACGGAGACAGGAAAGGGCGGAGAATTGAGCACCAAGTCACTTTCATCGACCGATTTCCCGGTCCGGGCGAGGCCCGCTCGTTTTACCCTGTACGGCCGGCTCAAGCGGGGGTTTGATCTCTGCGTGGCCGTACCCGGCCTGTTGCTGGCGGCTCCGTTGATATTCCTGTTGGGGGCAGCGGTGAAGCTGACCTCCCGGGGACCGGTCTTCTATCGCCAGGAGAGGGTCGGCCTGAACGGCAAGCCATTTGTCTTGATCAAACTGCGGACGATGTACGAAGACGCCGAGGCGGACGGCCCCCGATGGTGCGAGGAGGCCGATTGCCGGATAACCCCCGTGGGGCGTTTTATGCGGCGGCTGCACCTGGACGAGCTGCCGCAGCTTTTGAACGTCATCCGAGGCGAGATGGCCCTGGTCGGGCCGCGCCCCGAACGGCCCTGCTTCGTCCAGGACCTGAAGCGGACGATCCCGCTGTACGAGAGGCGGCTGGCGGTGAAACCGGGGCTCACCGGGCTTGCCCAGATCCGGCACCATTCCGATCGCTCGATCGAGGACGTGCAGACGAAACTGGGCTACGACCTCGAGTACATGAAACGGCCGTCCCTGTGGCTCGATCTCCAGATTCTGGCCCGAACTGTCGTCGAAGTGATTGTGAGGCCCGACGGAAGCTTGTAGCTCCCGGTCAAGGCAGGCAGCGGACATCGGCCTCCGGCCTGGCACGAAGAGGAAGAGAGATGGCAACGATGGACCCGTTAATGATCCTGGTAGTGGACGACGAGCCGCTGGTGCTCCGTTCACTCACCTGCTTCTTCAAAGCCGAAGGGCACGACGCCCACGGGGCAAGCACCCTGGCAGAGGCCGTGGAGGTCATCGAGTCGGTCGATCTGGACCTGGTGCTGGCCGATGTCAATCTGCCCGACGGGACGTCCTTCAAGCTCCTCGACAAGATCAAGGGGCATTCCCCCGCCCCCGAACTGGTACTGATGACCGGCTACGGGACGATCGACGACGCGGTGCAGGCGATCAAAAGCGGGGCCGCCGACTACGTGACCAAGCCGCTGGTCGACGGTGAGCTGCGAATGGTCGTCGAAAAAGCCCGGAGGCGGCGCGAGCTGCGGACAGAAAGCGCAGCACTTCGGCCCGTGGCAGGCGAGGAGTCCGACTTCGGGGCGGTCGTCGCCAACGACCCTGCGATGAAGCAGGTGCTCGAAACGACGCAGACCGTCGCCGACACCCACTCGACAGTCCTGCTCACGGGCGAGAGCGGGACGGGCAAGACCCTGTTGGCGCGGGCACTGCATTGCAACTCGAGCCGGTGTAACGGGCCGTTTGTCGAGGTCGCCTGCGGTGCGCTGGACGACTCGCTCCTCGAAAGCGAACTGTTCGGGCACGAGGCGGGCGCGTTCACCGGGGCCTACCAGACCAGGCGGGGCAAGTTCGAGGAGGCACACGGCGGGACCATCTTCCTCGACGAGATCGCCACCGCCTCGCCCGCAATGCAGGTGGGGCTGCTCCGTGTCATCGACGACGGCTGCATCGAACGGGTCGGGGGGACCGACACCATCCGCGTCGATGTTCGCATCGTGCTCGCCACCAACCGGGACCTCGCCCGAGAAGTCGAGGCCGGCCGATTCCGCGAAGACCTGTACTACAGGATCAATGTGCTCCCCATACGCCTTCCGGCTCTGAGAGAGCGGCCCAACGACATACCGGCGCTGGCACGTCATTTTGTCCGGACGTTCGCCCGCCAGGCGACCAGCAGCGTGCAGGACATAGCCCCGGAAGCGATGGAAGTCCTGACGGCGTACCACTGGCCGGGCAATGTGCGCGAACTCGAGCACATCATCGAGCGCGGGGTGCTGCTGGCGGAGGGCGACAGGATCGAGATGTCCAACCTGCCGGAAGAGATCGTCGAAGAGGCGGGCAACGCCCGAACCGCAACAGTCGTTCCGCTCAAGAAAGCAATGGAGGAGCCGGAGCGGCGAGTCATCCTCCGAGCACTCGATAGAGTGGGCGGCAATAGGGACCAAGCCGCCGAACTGCTCGGCATCAGCCGTTCGACTCTGTTCAACAAGCTGCGGCGGCTGAATATCAACAAAGCAGAAGCGCGCGGTTGAAGAGCGACCTCGCTCGGCAGGCGAAAGCTCCTCCGCTCGAAGGACGATGGCGCCCGGCTCAAAGGCCGCGCGTTACCCGTCGTCTCCTTCGGGGATGGCAGACACCGCAATGGGCTGGGATTGCCACAGCCCGCGAGTCGTCGAACTCACGATCACCGTAAGCGTCTCGGTGCCCGGCGGGACGGCGAATGTGACATCGAGCGGCTGGTCGTAATCCCGCGCCAAATTCAACACCGTGCTGCCCTGGTCGTCCATGACCCAAATCCGGTTGACGAAATCGGCCATCCGGGCGCGGTAGTCGATGGTCAGCCGCACATAATTATCCCCGACGTTGACCAGCTTCGGCGGCTCCGGCATCACCTCGGACCACGGGCCGGGCTCCTCCGGAGTATAGACGGGTCGCTCACGGGGAGCAGGCCGGCAGCCGACGACCAGCAGGACCCCTGCAACGAACAACGCCA
>PUPC01000242.1 GCA_003553185.1 Planctomycetota bacterium
CGCACGACATGTACCAGCGCCCCCTCGACGACCGCCATCACGTCCTCGGCGTCGACGAACGACATCTCGAGGTCGAGTTGAGTGTGCTCGACCTGCCGGTCGGCCCGCGGGTCTTCGTCGCGATAGCACCGGGCGATCTGGATATACTTGTCGAACCCGGCAATCATGAGGAGCTGTTTGAAAAGTTGGGGCGACTGGGGCAAGGCGTAGAATCGGTCCGGGTAGAGGCGGCTGGGGACGACGAAGTCCCGGGCACCCTCGGGAGTGCTGCGGGTGAGACAGGGCGTCTCGACGTCGATGAACCCGTGCTCGGCGAAATAGCCGCGGATCGCGCGGATGATCCGGTCACGCATGATCATTCGCTGTTGCATGACAGGCCGGCGGAGGTCGAGGTAACGGTGTTTCAGCCGACTGTCCTCGGCTACGTCGGTGCGGTCGGCAATCTCGAACGGGGGCGGCTTGGCGGCGTTGAGGATTTCGAGCTCGGTGACATCGAGTTCGACCTCACCCGTGGGCAGCTCGGGGTTGACCATGCCGTCCGGCCGCCGGCTCACTTCGCCGCGCACTGCGATGACATATTCGCTGCGCAGCGTATCGGCGGTGGCGTGGGCTTCGGCCGCTCGTTCCGGACTGAAGGCGACCTGTGTCACGCCGTAGCGGTCGCGCAGGTCGATGAATATGAGCCCGCCATGGTCTCGCCTCGAGGCAACCCACCCGCAAAGGACCGCTTCCTGACCGGCGTCTTCGACTCGTAACTCGCCGCAATTGTGCGTTCGTTTCATAGTCCTCTCGATTGTATTATATCTCGTCTAATTTCGCTTCTGCCTTATCCACATATTCGTCGATGCCGAAGCTCTCGATCACTCTCTGGAGCAGGGTCCGGGCGTTGTCCGGTTCCCCGTCTTCGATGTAGCCGTCCACCCGTTCCATGATTTCCTTGAATCGTTCGGCGGCCGCCTCGCGGGTCTCTTCGGCCTTTTCGTCCGCCAGTTCCACGTATCTTTCGGACTCCGACCATCTTTCCTTAAACTCTTCGAGTTCTTCCAGCGCGCTCCCGTATTGCATCCTGTGCGGACGGTTGAACGCTCTCACTTTGGTCCAAACCTGTTCCGTCCAGTCCTCGTGGGCTGCGTTTTCATAGCGGATCCGTGCGTTCTCCATCCGCTGCTCCAACTGATCGTCCACCGGCGCGAATCCGTCGAGTTCCGGGATGGAGGACAGTTTTTCGTGGGCCGCCTGGAGTGATACCCGCACGTTCGCCAGTTCGAGCGCCGGATGTTCTCTCTCCGCCCGGTCATAAACGATTTGGATGAGCCGTGCTTTCGCGGTTTCGACCCCCTGCGACCGTGCCTCCCGGCCCCATCGCAGATTGGGATACTCCTGTGTCAGTGTCTGCATCTTCTGGACGGCAGATCTGAGTTCCTCATTGGTCGGATTATCGGCACGGATGATGTTGACGGCCGCGCTCCAGAGTTGTTCGGACTCTTCCTCGCGCCGCCTTTGTCGAGCAGAGCTGAGGATGAAGAAAACGGTCAGCCCGGCGAGGGCGGCTACCACGATCGTTCCCACCAGTACGCTCTTGATCGGGAATTCCCGGCGATGTGCTTTCTCCAGGCGCAAGGGGACGATGCCGCCGGGTGCGGCGGTCGCGTCCACGGTACTCCGTCGGCGGGCGTGATCGAGCAGCCCCTCCAGTTCGCTGGCGAAAGCGGTCACGCTGTCATAGGCCTCCTCACCCTCGTTGACCAGTCGACCGACGAGGGCGTTGAGCTTTGTCTCCAGCGGTTGCCTGCCCTCGGGCACAGGCACGGCCTTGCCCGAATTCCACACGCCGGCGGGCAGTTTCTCGCCGGTTGCCACGAGGTACATCAGCCGGGCAAGAGCTTCCATCAGCGTGGTCGGCTCTCCCCCTTCCAGCGGCGGGTCCACGCCTACATTTTTCACGCGGACATCACCATTCTCGCTCACCCAGACGTCGTCCTGTTCGAGCCACACTCTCTCTACGCCGGCCGACTCAGCGGCGACCAGTGCCTTGGTTATCTGGACGGCGACCTCGAGGCGCTGGCGCGCGGTTCTACCATCTGCCCCTATGTACCGGGCCAGCGGGCTTCCCTCAAGATATTCGGTCGCATAAAAGCAGTTGCCGCCCTCCTCGCTCATGTCGAAAACCGACAGAAGGTTGGGGTGGTTGAAGCTCGCCGCAGCCCGGGCCTCTCCGAAGAATCGGTCGCGGACCGACTTGTCCGATGCGAACTCCGGTTTGAGCAGCCGAAGCATGACTTTTCGCCCCATTGAAGTCTGTACGGCCCGGTAGATGGTGATGTGACGGGTGCTCCCGATGTACTTCTCAATGGTATGCCCGCCAATCTTATCGCCCGGTGAGAGGACGGAGCCATCTTTCGCCTCGGCGCTCTTCCCGGTCGCGGCTTTTCCGGACGGCTTTTTCACCTTCGATACGCGGTCGCACTTCGGGCAAGTAATTTTGCCACTTTCGGGCATACGTGCCACGCGGAACCGCGATTGGCAACCGGGGCAGACAAAAATCATCGTACTATCTCCAGCAGTGAGGCGTACATGACCTCTAGAGTGATATTAAATCGATTATAATAGCGGTATGATGGAGGTTCAAGCCCGGCTCACATGGCCGGCACTATTCTATGCGGGACTTCCAGTAACTTGCACGGTCTCACTGGGGCTGATAGAATCAACAGGATGGATTGTTCCTTTAATCTTCAATAGCAAGCTGCCGCAAATATCACTGACCTCGACCGAAGGTGGTTTCTGTGAAAATGATAGCCGTTCTCGGCTCAACCGGGTCCATTGGAACAAACACCCTGGATGTGGCCGCGCACTTGGGCGACCGGATCGAGATCGTCGCCCTGACCGCGGACTCGAACTGGGAATTGCTGGCCCGACAGGCCCGGCGATTCGAGCCGATAATGGTTGCGCTGACCGATGCCTCACACCTCGACCGTCTGGAGACGGAGCTTTCGGGCACGGGTATCCGGGTGATGGGCGGCGAAGAAGGTCTGATCGCGGCGGCCTCGCTGGACGAAGCCGATGTCGTCGTCGGAGCGGTCGTCGGAGCCGCTGGCCTGCCTGCATCCATCGCCGCGCTGGAGTCGGGAAAGACCCTGGCCCTGGCCAACAAGGAGTCGCTGGTGATGGCCGGCGAATACCTGACCGGGCTGGCGGCCGACCGCGGTGTGGAGATCATCCCCATCGACAGTGAGCACAGCGCGATATACCAGTGCCTCCGAGCGGGCAAGCCGGGCGAGGTGGCCCGACTCATCCTTACCGCTTCCGGCGGCCCGTTCCGGGAGTTCAGCCCGGGCGAACTCCGCCACGTCACCCCCGAGATGGCCCTCCGCCATCCCACCTGGCAGATGGGAGCGAAGGTCACCATCGACTCGGCGACACTGACGAACAAGGCGTTGGAGATTATCGAGGCCCGCTGGCTGTTCGACGTGCCGCCCGACCGTATCGACGTGCTGGTCCATCCCCAGTCGATTGTCCACTCGATGGTCGAGTTCTGCGACGGCTCGGTGGTGGCCCAACTCGGGGCGCCCGACATGCGCGGCCCGATCCAATACGCCCTGACCAGCCCCGACCGGGAGTCCGCCGGGGCTCACCGGCTGGACCTGACCGAGATGCGGAATCTCACGTTCGAGCCGCCGGACACCGAGCGCTTCCCGGGACTGCTGCTCGGCTGGCGGGCCGCAGCAGAGGGCGGAACGCTCGGCGCAGTGCTGAACGCGGCCAACGAGGTCGCAGTTAACATGTTTTTGGACCGGCAGATCAATTTCACCGCGATCACAAGCATCGCCCGCAGCACCGTCGATGCCCACTCCCCCATACACCCCGCCGGCCTCGAAGAGGTTATGGCGGCGGACCGGTGGGCACGAGAGGCGGCGCGTGCGGCGGTATCAGGAGACTGAATGATAGAACAGATCGGATATTGGGGCCTCGTCATACTCGGCTTCGGGTTCCTCATTTTCATACACGAGCTCGGCCATTTTGTCGCGGCCAAACTGGTTGGCGTCCGGGTCATCCGATTCGCCTTCGGGTTCGGCCCGCGCCTGCTCGGCACGAACAAGAACGCCGACCTCGAGGCCGAGGAGAAACGGCCGGGCAAAACCGATTACTGCATCCGGCTCATCCCCTGCGGCGGATACGTCAAGATGGCTGGCGGCGAGATCGCCGAGGGCGAAGAGGCGACCGGAGCAGCGGACGAGTTCCCGTCAAAAACACCGGGACAGCGGGCCTTCGTTATCATCGCAGGCCCGGCGATGAGCATCCTCTGCGCCATCCCGCTGCTCACCCTGGTCTTCATGATTGGAATGGAGCGGCCCAGCTCCCGCGTCAATCAGATCGTCCCCGAACAAGCAGCGTGGAACGCGACTCTGAAACGCGGCGACCTCATCACCGGGATCAAGGAAAGGGGGGAGAAGGACTTCCAGGCGATCCGACTCTGGCGCGAGGTCCAGATGAACTCGCTCCTCCAGGACAAGGTGGGCGATATCGTCCTTCGTGTCGAGCGAGATGGCGAAATCAAAGAAATCGAGCTCACCACCGACGAGCAGGGGCGGATCGGCGTCAGTTATGGGTTCGTGGGACAGGGTGCGGGATATGTCACCACCATCGCCGGGTATCGTGAACCGGGCAGTCCGGCCCACGAGGCGGGAATCGAGTCCGGTTCCCTGCTGCTGCGCATCGGCGAGACGAGCGTACACTCTTGGCAGGATTTCCAGCGAACAGTGCATCTTCATCCGAGTACCACGCTGCCGGTCGAACTCGTTACCCCGGACGGCGAACGAAGGACGCTCGATGTCGCAACGAACGAAGACCCGTACTGGAGCTTGGGCATCATCGGCCATTGGCCGAGCCGGCTGGGGCCGGTACGGCCCGGCTTCCCCGCGGACCAAGCAGGCCTTGAGACTGGCGACACCATCCTCGCGGTCAACGACCAAGAAGTCCAAGACTGGCACCTGCTCAAGCAGTTGATCTTGAACGCAGCACCCGGTGAGGTTGATCTCACTGTTCTCCGGGACAGGGACAACGGGGAAACGGGGCCGACCGAGACGGTGAACGTCACGCTCGAGCCCGGCATGGACATACACGATGTTCTGGGTATCGCCCGTTCGAAGCATCCGGTGGTCCGGGGATTCATCGACGGGGCACCGGCGGCTGAGGCCGGGATCGAGGTCGGGGCCATCCTGCTGAAGTGCGAGCCGGCCAACGGGTCAGCACAGCCGGAGATCATGAACTGGCCGGACCCCGTGCACCTGCACGAGTTGGCGGAGTATCGGGAGGGAGCTGCCCCCGACCGATACACGGTGACCGTTGAACAGGAAGGCGAGGAGATGACAGCTACCGTTACGGCCATGCGGGCTTACCGCGGGCAGATCGGACTCGCTCCCCGGCTCGACATGACCCGTACGGTCGATCCGGGCCGCCCCGTCGCCGCCTTGAGGCGGGGCATCGTCGAGACCGGCCAGTGGATGAGCTTGGCCGTCCGGTCGCTCTATATGCTGGTCACAGGCCGACTCTCGATGGAGATGCTGTCCGGGCCGGTGATGATCGTCACGGCAACGCGTTACACCGCCGAGGCCGGGTTCACCACGTTCATCGAGTTCCTGGTCATGGTCACCGTCCACCTGGGCATCATCAACCTCGTGCCCCTGCCCGTTCTGGACGGCGGGCACCTGGGCTTCCTGGCCATCGAGAAAATCCGTGGGAAGCCGCTGCCCGAGCGGGTGATGGGCGCCATCATGTACGCGGGCCTCATCGCCATTTTGGCTCTGATGGCATTCGTCACCCTCAATGATATCCTCAAGCTGACAAACCTGTAGTGCCGGGCAACGGGCGGGCGCCAATGGAGCACGGCGAGTACGCTGTGGTGGTGGTCGGGGGCGGGCACGCCGGCTGCGAGGCGGCGCTGGCGGCAGCCCGGATGGGGGCGAGGACGCTGCTGGTAACCATCCGCCGCGACACCATCGGTCGAATGTCCTGCAACCCGGCCGTCGGCGGTCTGGCCAAGGGTCAACTCGCTCGGGAGGTCGATGCGCTGGGCGGGCAGATGGCCCGAACTACCGACGCGACCGGCATCCAGTTCAAAATGCTGAACCGGAAGAAAGGCCCCGCCGTACACTCGCCCCGCGCCCAGGTCGACCGGATGCTCTACGAACGTACTATGCAGCGCGTGGTCGAACACTGCCCCAACCTCGATGTCGCCGAGGACACTGCTACCGCCATCCTCACCGATGACCGGGGGGCGACCGGCGTCTCGGGCAAGGGGGGGCGCCGATATCGCGGCCGGCGGGTGGTCCTCACCACCGGAACATTTCTGCGGGGGCTCATTCACCTCGGACCCGAACAGACACCGGCCGGCCGTATCGACGAGCCCCCGGCGAATGAACTCTCACTGTCGCTCGAATC
>PUPC01000154.1 GCA_003553185.1 Planctomycetota bacterium
CAAAAATGATATCCGCCGAGGGATGGTCATCTGATTCGTCGATCTCGCGGAACACCTCCATCCGCTGCGGGGTCAGACGGTAGCCGCGGCTCTTGCACGTTTCGCGGAACACGTCCATCCGCGCTTGTCCGGTTCTCGTGTTCGACATATGCATCCTCATCAATCCCAAGCGGCTTGTTGGTAGGAATAATAACTAATACGGAGCGGCTTGTCAAGGGTTTTTCTTTCCGGTGGCGGCGTGCGCAGGTACAGCGTAGCGATGACTCGATTCCTCGCGTTCCGTCTCTATCTTTGCGACGAGGAGTCTTGCATCGCCTTCCAGGATGGATACGGCCGCCAAACGTTCCCATTGCTTTTCTACCGAGCCGAGATGAACGGTCATCGGAGTTGATACCATCGGAATTCCGGGATAGACTGGCTCCGAGAGGACCTTTACCGCGCCAAGTTTCCCAGTTCGGAGGATCAATCGCGATGTCACCATTCAAGTGGCTGATGGCGGCCGCAATGTTGTGCTTGTTCCTCGCAACCCCCCTTGCTGCACCCGCCGAGATATATGTCATTGAGGGCGACCAACAGATTGACGGGCCTGACCCGGTTGTCCTGGATTTCAGGGATACCGACGAAGCGGTGAGACGAACCGGCGAGGAACCGGAGTGGGTTTTCGACTTTTCGACGCTCGACCCGGCCGTGACCACGGTCGACCTGGGCGAAAGCAAGCTGTATGGAGCACGCGACGACGGCGACCCGGAGACGGTCACGCTCGACCTGAGCGGAGCCGACCTCACGGGCCGGGGCCGTCCGGCCATCGACACAAGATGGGGCGACGGGGCCCAGCCCGACCACATCGCAATTGTGAACGCAGGCAATGTGGCGCTCGGCGGAGTGGAGACCTGGAGTTCCGAAGGGGGGCGCAACGCCGGCTCCATTACGATCGGGAGCGCGGACCGCCCGGCCGGCGAGGTGCGTGTCGGCTATCTCCACGCCTGGTCCGCCTCCAGACGAGGCAACGCGGTCACCATTTTCGGCGGGGGCGATGTCCGAGTCGCCGACGCCGACGGCAATCCGGGCGACATACGGACTCACGGCGGAGGGAACTGGCACGGCGGCGATGTGGCCATCGTCCATCGAGGCGAATTCCTGGCCCGGAATATCGAGACCTACACGGTCAGCACGTTCGGGCGGAGCGGCTGGACCGGCAGCATCCGGCTCGACGGCGGCGACGGGGCGGGCGATGCCGCCATCCAGGGCGATATCAACTTCTCGGCAAAGACCCGCAATCGCAACTCGCCCCATAAGCTGGATATCAGAAACTACCGCGATGTCCGCATCGAAGGCAGCATCCTGGGCTATAGTTCGCAGCATTATGGCAACAACGTGGTCATTACCAACATCGCCCGCAACATCGAGGTCCGGGGAGAGATCGACCTTGAACGGAGAACGCCCGGCAGAAAACGGAGCGAACAGCCGGAGAACAGCGGACGCCTGCGGCTCGTCGCCGGGGGCACGGTGACGCTGGCCGGGCTGGACCTGAATAAGGTGGCTCACGCCGCACTCAGCAGCGAGGCCGGTCCGACCGTGATGGATAGCGACCTCATCGCGTTCGACACCACGTCCGACGGCGGAGCAGGAACGGCAGACGACCCGCTGGTCACCCGGCAAACGGCGTTGAGAGCCCCGGCCGGCTCGGTGATTCATTACTCCACCGATGACGGCAGAAACAGCTACCTCGTCCCCTACAGCTACAAGCTGGCCGATATGGACGGCAATCCCGGCCAAGGCGGTATCCTGGCCCCGGCGCCCGGCCTGCCCGGGATCGTCGCCGACGAGCCGGACCACGACGAGCCCGGCACGGCTGTTCTGGCGGGGACAATGGTGACCGCAGGCACAAGCCCGACCGTTGTCTCGGTCTATTGGGCGGAAGGCCCCGACCGCGGAACCGAGCCGGAAGACTGGGACCACTCTCACTCGTGGCCCGCCACCGAAGGGCCGGTGCCGGCGACGTTCAGACACACGCTCGACGTCGAGCCGGAAACCAGATACACCTACCGCTTCGCCGCCCGCAACGAGTCGGGAAACGTGTGGGCCGCACCACGGGCCATCTCGCGCATAGCCCGGGCCTTTGACCTCGACGGGATCGCTCCGTCCAGATGGCTGAACGACGCCGACGCGGCAATCAGTTTCACCTGGGACGACAACCTGCCCAGCCATCGTCGAATCGCCGAAACCTTCAACGAACACGACCTGCCCGCCACTTTTGTCGTCAACCCGGGCCAAACCGAATCGTGGGACGAACTGAAAGCGGCCTACCGGGCGATGCACAAGCAAGGGCACGAGATCGGGAATCACTCCTGGAGCCATGCCCGATTGCCGCGCCTGGCGCCGGACAGAGTCGTCAGCGAAATCGACCGGGCCAACGAAGAGATTGAAAAGACCATCGGACGCCGCCCGATTAGCTTTGTTCATCCATACAACCAGACGAACCCCGAGGTCGACGAGATTGTCTTTGAACACAACCTGATCGCGAGGATATCGGCACCACACGGAATCGACGACCGGATTATCTTCAATGACCCGCGGGAGGTGCGACCGGCCGTCCGGCGGGTCGACCAGGCCTTGGAGGACTCTGCATGGCTCATCTTCGGCGGGCACGGCATGGACGGCTGCGGCTTCCGTCCGATCGAGGAGCAAGTCCTTCGGGGCATCCTCGACGAGTTAACAGGGCGGGACGAGGACATCTGGATCGACACGATGGGGGCCGTCGGGCTCTACGAGTTCCTCCGCCACAACGTCCGGCTGCAAACAACGGTCACCTACAACACACTGGAAATTAAAGCCGCCGGCGTCGAGCCGGAGCGATATGAGGCGGCGCCCACGGCACCGTTCACCATCATCCTGCCGCTGCGCAGGCCTATGCGAGCCGACGACATCCAATGCGATCCGGAACATGTTGACTGCAGACTCGAGGAAGACCGGCTGATGGTCACGGTTGACCTTCGGAAAACGCAGAGTGTCACGGTACGGCTGGAACCGTAATCCGGACGGAAGTGGGGGAGATGGGTGATCTGGAGGGCCTGCCCGGATTCGAACCGGGGTAGACGGATTTGCAATCCGCTGCCTAGCCACTCGGCCACAGGCCCGACCCAACGCTCAATATAACCCCGATCAGGCCGGTCTGTCAAGGTCGCAAACTCCGCAATCGGCTTGAGAACCCGCTTGCGTTCGTGTGGCTGGTGGCGGATAATGGGGGTACAGGTTTATGGTTCGGCGATGACAGGCGGGGCAGCGCGGATGCCCCGAATCGCGTCCGCTATCACCCGCCGCGTTCCTTTTCAAGCAGGAGGCCACGACCAATGAAACTCTCTACGATGTCTTTTGTTCTTTTCGCTCTCGCCGCCGTCGGCTGCACCTCGACGCTCTACGACGTCAAAATGAGCGACTCGCTGTTCCTGGATTCGCACAGGGGCCAGACCGTGCACGTCGATATCCGGAACACCAGCTCGGTCCAGCATATCCCCGTCTCCGAGATGGTCCGGGACAAGGTCCGCAACAAGGGGTATGTGCTGGTTGACGATCCCGAGGAGGCGGACGTGGTGCTGCGTGCGAACATCCGCTACACCGGCCTGATGGAGGAAGCGCTCAAGGCGGACAGCGTGATGGCGGGCGGGGCTCTGGGCGGCGCGGTCGGCGGGTTGGGCGCGTATGCGGCGAGCGGGCGCCGGTCGCACACGATCGGCGGTGTGCTTGCCGGGATGCTCGTCGGGGCCGGGCTCGGCGCCTGGATGGACGCCCGTGACCGGAAGGAGACGTTCATCACCGTGGTCGATATCCAAGCCCACGAGGCCGGGGCCAGAGAGCCGCAGCGGGCAAACATCTACGTCCGAATCCGCGACAGGAAACTGACCCTGGAATCGGCGGCCGAACGGGCCTTCCCCGATATCGCCAGACAGCTCGCCGGCATCTTATAGCTGCCTACCGGACCGCCCGGTCCAGTGCGTCATCGAGGGCCGGGGCCAGCGTCGGCCATAGATATCGCGAGACGGCGCGGGCTCCCCGCCCCGCGTCCCCTTGCCACAGATCGTCCCGCCCGGCCACCTCGGCCAGCAGTCGGGCCAGGTCGGCGGCCTCGCCCTCGTAGAAGTGCGGGCCGAGCCCGGGTGCGTCCAACTCGCCGAGCACCTCGGGATAGGCGAGCCGGCGGGGAACGACCGGGTAGCAGCCGGCGGCGACCGCCTCGACCACGCTGATCCCGAAGAACTCGTGCCGGGCGGTCGAGACGATGACGTCGGCCTCGACCAGCGCCCGCTCGTATTCGGCTCGGCCCTCCTGGTAGCCCCAGCGGTCGATCTGTTCCGCGAACTCCCGCTCCGCCCGGTCGAACACCCCGGGCCGGCGGCGGGCCTGCTCGCCGATGACGAGCAGGCGGAACGCGATGCTCCGATCACGAAGCAGCCGCATCGCCTCGAAGAAGACCTCGGGCGCCTTGTCGAACTCCCACCGGGCCGCCCACAGGATGCGCAGCGGTCCGCCCCGGCGAACGTGCTTGCGCTCACGGGCGGCAATCGGCTCGATGCCGGGCGGATGCACGGCGGTGTGCTCGCGGATGCGCTCGACGGCCGCCTCGGCCGTGGCATTTCGGTCGGGGATTCTGTCCAGGAACTCGGGGATGGCGGCGAGGAACTCGTCGCGGTGGAAGGCCGAGTTGAACCACGCCTCGTCCGCCGCCAGCGCGGTCGATATGTTGCTCATGCACGTGCCGCGGTAGCGCCGGCCGCCCGGCCGGATCGGGTAGGTGAGCTGGTTCTCGTGGAAGTAGGCGACGGCCGGCAGCGAGCGGACGGGGCGGGGGGCCAGCCCGAGGAACTCGGGCAGATTCAGCATGTCGGAGCAAAAGACGGTGTCCCACGACTCGCCCGCATCGGCCCGCCCGGCGACCTCGTCGGCGAACGTAATCGGGGCGTGCTGCATCCGCCATTTCCACTGGCACGCGGGCAGCCCCAGCACCGTCCACCGATGGCGGCTGTGTGCGGTCCACCCGTCGAGGAACGCCCGGTGACTGCCTCCGTAGTAGGGCTCGAGAGCGAGGATTCTCATTCATCACCAGTGGCAGTGCGCTTCGGGGGGTTCGCCACGTTGATTGAAATCAAGCGATTGGTCCGATGCGCAGTGACACCCGTCACTCCTCCAACTCAAACAGATGGAGAGCTTCCCGGTATTCCCAGTCGTTGAGGATGCCGAAGTCGAGGAGCCGCCGCAGGACCGCCCGGACATCGCTCCCGCCCGAGCCCCTTGCGTCCCGAATCGCCCCCTGCAGCCGGGCGAGGAAGCGGTCGAACGTCACGGAATCGGGCAGGTTGTGCCAGAGCTGGATGGCTCCGTCTGATCCGTAGAAGGACACCAGGTTGCGCCGTTCCTTGCGAGCGATGCCCAAGGCCGCGAGAGTGATAGCCAGACAGATCAAGGTAACAAACCCCAGCCCCACGACGAGTTCGGGGTCCCGTCCCCATACTAAAACTGTCCAGACCAGGAATATACTCGTTGGCACGAAGCAGATGGCCGCGAGGATGATCGGCCCCACGGATGTATGTTGGTGACGTACAGCCGCCGGATCCATCTCGGCCAATGGGACCTGGAATTCGGTTCGGGAGAGCCCCTTTCGCCACGTTACGGCAAGGAGCTTGTCCCTGATCTCCAAATCCAGGCGTCCCCAGAGAAAACGGCGCTGGGTGATCTTGTCCTGCCTGCTTTCGTCCATCTACGTCATCCTCTTCGGGTGTGCCTCTCCCTTCACTGCTGGGCCGCCCGCACCTTTTCGATCAGGTCGGCCCGTGCCTTGAACCAGTCGATGAACTTGGGGACACCGACGTCGATGGGCGTGGTCGGTTCGTAGCCGAGCTTTCGGCGGGCGCGTTCGACATCGGCATAGGTGGCGGGCACGTCTCCGGGCTGCATGGGCAGCATTTCCTTCTCCGCCTCGGTGCCCAGCTCGCCCTCGATGAGCTCGATCAGGTGCATCAGTTCCTCGCATCGGTGGTTGCCCAGGTTGAGCACCTCGTATGGTTCGAGGCCGTCGCGCTCGATCGCTGCGACCACCCCGCTGACCACGTCGTCGATGTAGGTAAAATCCCGCTGCATCTTGCCGTAGTTGAACACCTTGATCGGTCGGCCCCGGCTGATCGCGTCGGCGAACAGCCACATCGCCATGTCGGGCCGCCCCCACGGGCCGTACACGGTGAAGAATCGCAGGCCGATGGTCTGCAGGCCGTACAGGTGGGTATAGACGTGAGCCATCAGCTCGTTCGCCTTCTTCGTCGCCGCGTACAAGCTGATCGGGTGGTCCACCGGATCGTCCTCGCTGAACGGCAGGTCCCGGTTCCCGCCGTACACGCTGGAGCTGGAGGC
>PUPC01000247.1 GCA_003553185.1 Planctomycetota bacterium
CGCGGTCGGAGACGTCATCCCGGGCGAACCGGAGGAAGGGGGGCGTATAGTCGCGGTACAGGTCCTCGTAGGGGCGAGGAGTGTCGGCCTCTCCGCCGGTCGCGTGTGCCGAGAGCATCAGCAATGCAGCGCCGGCCAGCACTCCAAATCGAATCAGCTTATGCATCATGATAGCAGACCTCTTACAGTGGAAATCAATCAATGCGTATATGCGTATAATATAGGCACTCGCTCAGTTCGACACAAGACGGCAAAAATGCACGCAGGCCGTCCATCCTGATGTCCGTGTATCGGCAAGACGGTCTACGCGGCCCCATCCGTTCAGTCCCCTGCAACCGGTTGTCGCGGTCGGTGCGACGTTTTCAGGCCGGACGTTGTTGCCTATACTCGTATATAAAATCGACTCGGTGTCGAGTCGAGGCCGGTGTCGCTACGTGCTTTTTGGGTAAGACGTTCGCCAACTGAAATATATACTACTCCGGCGAACCGGTATGTCAAGCACAGATTAGTCTGGTCGGACGCTCAAATAATAAAGCAGCGTGATATCTCTCATCGGCAGGCCCTGCCGCCGAGTTCAGATTGCCGAAGACTGCGTAGAAACCGATGCGATTTTATACCGGTCCCTTCGTCCGCTGGCCCATCCCCTGCGCGTCAATAGTCGCCCGGCATCTTCCGCGCCACGCCCCGGGGCGAGTTGCAGGAGCGCCAGCCGCTCTTATCATATCCTCTGTTTGACCACGCCAGTGTGGCCTGACGTCCCCGCCACATCGCCCAAGCGCGGCCCCCGCTCGCCGCCGCAAGGTGGATACCATGTACCTGCGCGTTTCCACAAAGACGAAGAAACAGAATTGACAAGGTACGGACAGATTGATAAGATTGCGGTCAATTCCTGTTTTCTTGGGATTAGGTCGTTTGCCGCGAGACTGAGTAAGTTTATGGCCGAATTATTGGAGCAGAGGGAAAATAATGAGTAAGAACACGGAACTGGATTTCAGCCGTGCCGATTGTTGTCGCCGAATTTTTGAGACGGTATCACGCCAACAGGACCTCGCTGATATGCTCGGGGTGACCCCCTCGGCGATCACGAACACGAAGAAGCGGCAGCAGTGTTCGCTGGAACTGGTGATCGCGGCATCCCAGGTTACCGGCCGGCCGATCGAATGGTTCATGTTCGGTGAGCAGGGCAAGAAGGGCGGTACCACACCGGGTGCCCAAAAGCCCCCGCTGCAACAGCGGCTCGACCGGCTCGAGCGAGCGGTCCGGCGATTGGAAGAGCGGCTCGGCCGACTCGAAGCCGGCTGCTCAGAGTAAGCTGTTCTGAGCGGGTGCGGTCACTTCAAGGTGCGATATGCAAAGTAGGCGTGCATGAACCTGCCTCGCCAGCTCGAAACGATCCTGGACAACGCCCTGGATGAACGCGCCCCGACGAAGGAAGACTGTGCCTTCCTGCTGAATCAGCCAGAAGGATCGCTCGGGGCTCTCGTCACAGCTGCCGTCGCCGACATTGTTTCGCGGAGACGCTTCGGCAACCGGGCGATGTTGCTCGGCCAGATCGGCATCGACACAGCGCCGTGTCCGGGCAACTGTAGGTTCTGTGTGTTCGGCGAGGACCATACCACGTTCGAGCGGAGCGAACTGCCGCTCGATGAAATCCTGCTCCGAGCTCACGCCTTCGCCGACGCGGGCGATCTCTACGGGCTGTTCCTGATGACGATGCACGAGTTCGACGTGGACCGGCTTCTCGAGATCATCGCCGCAGTCCGAAAAGAGATTCCCGATCACACCCAAATCGTGGTCAACATCGGCGACCTTGACTCGTCCGCTGCCCGACAGCTCAAGGATGCCGGCGTGGGCGGTGCCTACCATGTCTGCCGCCTGCGCGAGGGGATCGACACCTCGCTCGACCCCGAGGCCCGGAAGCAGACGTTCCGCGCCATCCGAGACGCCGGTCTGGATTTGTACTACTGCTGCGAGCCGGTCGGACCAGAGCACACCGCCGAAGAACTTGTCGAGCAAATCTTCCTTGGCATCGACTACGGATGCTTCCAGCATGCGGCGATGCGCCGGGTCTACGTACCGACATCGCCTCTGGCCCATCACGGTCAGATTACCGATCGGCGGCTCGCGCAGATCGTGGCTGTCGTGGTGCTGGCGACGCTCAACTGTCCAGAGACCGGTAACATCGCCGTCCACGAGCCAAACCTGCTTGGCCTGGCCGCGGGAGCAAATGTCGTGTACGCCGAGACAGGGGCCAACCCGCGCGACACCGAGACAGATACCACCGGACATCGCGGGCTCGACATGAACGACTGCCGCAAGATGCTTTACGAAGCCGGCTTCAATTCCATTCGCCTAGGCGACGACACCGGCGTAGATTTGCACCTTGAGTACCTGCAGCAACTCGCATAGTGCGATGCAGATGAATGAACCGCATCCGTTATACTGGGCCGGTCGGCGGAAACAGTCCAGAGCGCTCCTGACGGCTCTACCCGGTCATCATCCTGCGCGGCCTTCAGCTCGTCGTCAACCTGCTCGATATCATTGCTTGCCTTGAGCGCTCACAGGTCTCGATAGCCCATAATCCGGCGGAAGCACTTCTCGGCTTCGAGGAACCCGGCCGCCGTCCATCGCAACACCATCTTGACGTCCTTCCAGCGGCTCACCCGTCACGACGATCAGCTCATCGACAGCAACGCTCGTCTGCTCCAACAGGTTCACCAGCGGCAGCAGGTGCTGCCCCTCTTTCGATAGAAACATTGCCAACTTTTCCCTATCCACGACGACTTCGATCTGGTACGATTCCTTCATGGCGGCTCTCCTTTCCTTGCCAATCAAAAATTACAGACAACTGATTGACAGGGTAGAGCCGCCACTTTGTTTTGGCAAGTTTCAACTACGCCTGGGACAGTATCATCAATTGATCGACGGGACGGACTGTACGCCCACCGTGTGGATGACGGGCCCGACCTTTGATTTGGACACCATGCACCGCAAGTGTTGTTTTCAGGCAACATGGCTGGTCGTCATGTTGCGAAAACGCACCGTCTCGTATCTCAATGCCCATCAGACACTTACGATATAATTCTGTTTGACCCCCGGATTCCATGTTGATTTAAATCAACACAGTCCCGACAGCGGAAAAGCCGGTTACATTTTCTTACAGGATATAACCCCCTGTTCTATAGTGACTAACGGTGCGTCCCAGGCAAATCGGCTGCCCTTCCGCCCCGATGGCACGCTGTTTGCATCAATAATACTCCGTACGAGCAACGCAACCCGGCCCGAAGCAAGCAAAAGATTAACGGGCGGCCTTCAAACCGAAGGCCAACAAGACAACTGGCCATAAGGGGGAACAACATATGTCCACAATGACCGACGCAGAAGTCACACTCGAGCTGCTCGACCACTTTTCGGGACGCGAACTGATCGAACTCGCACACAGGGCCAAGGAGAACGGAGACAACGGCAACGACGACGCACCCGACCCGCCAGCCCACCTGTTCCAGAAACGCGGCGAGGACTGGAGAGTCCGGTTCGACGGCCGAACCGTATGGTTCAAACACCGCGTCGGACTCGAATACATCGCCCGCCTGCTCTCTCAGCCCGGAAGCCCCCTCCCCGTCTCCGTACTGCATCAGAACGAACACGGCTGGCCCAGCCGGGCACTCACCTCCGAAGAACTCGACCTGCTCGGCGAAAGCGTCGGGTACTCCGCACAGCAATCGATGACCGACCGGGCCGCAATCTCCGCCTGCGCCGCACGGCTCCTCGCCATTGCCGGCGAACTCGAACACGTCGAACAGAACGGCGATGCCGAGGTCGCACAGACGCTCCGGCGCGAAAAAGAGCAGATTAACGCCTACCTCCGGTCCTGCTCCGGCAAAAACGGGCGCATCCGATCCGTTCCTGATAACCTCGAACGCATCCGAAAAAGCGTATCGAACGCCATCACCAGGGCAATCGACGCCATCGCGGACGAAAACCCGGCGCTCGGCCGACACCTCCGCTGTTCTGTAAACACCGGCTATAACGTGCAATACAGCCCGCCCAAAGACCGTCAGTGGGAGGTCTCGTGATTTTGTTACGTTTCTTTACATCAAATGCTACACGCTATGTAGCAATGCTACGTGGTTTATACCGCCGTTTCGTGTGCCCTGCTCGGCCCGAACCGGGGACTGTGTAAGCCGTAGGGCAGCCCGGGCCCGCAGGAAAGTCCCGGATGTCGCAAGAGCCATATGGAGAGGAGGATGCGTATGATGCAGACAAAGGAGTGTGACCACCGCAGGTCGCGGTTCCATTCCGTACAGCGGCTAGGCCGGATGCCCCCGGTCGAACTGTGGCAGTGCCCCGACTGCAAGAGCACCCTGGCCGCCGAGACGATCGGTGTGAAGCCACAGACTGCCGCGATGTAGCCAAATTGGGGCTCGGATATCCTGCCCGACACACTGAGAGCGGCATACGGGCGATGGCTATCGGGGCTGGATACGTGGATGAAGCATTAATAATGTAAGGAGATGTAACGAGCAAAGAATAAGAATTGACAACCCGGGCGTGGGCGACTATCATCACCCGCAAGTCGTGCTCACAGGTGGAATGCGACCTCGAGCAGGCGAACGATCTGATTGATGTACCTCAGGTCGGCGGCTTGTGCAGGGGCTGGGGCACGATGACCACGGGAGGGTGTCTGCCGCCACCGCAGACAGGGCAACAGAATATTGCACGGACTCTGTCGGGCACAATCCGGCCGGAAGGTCGGTCTCGTCCCCATCTCCGCCGGGAATCAACGGCTGCTTGTGCCCGCGGACGTTGGATTCGTTAGGACGACCGGCTCGGCCGGCGAACTGGCCGGCGGTAACAAACAAGCAAGGAGGATGCCTATGACATGATTCCAGAAAGGGAATGTAACGCCCGTCTCCGACAGGTTCGGGCGGGCCGGATCCGCCGCTCGCGGCGTAGTGAGTGGCTTGAGTTTGCAACGAGGACGCGGAGTGGTGGCGACGGCGTGTGCCGACGCCGCCCCGCAGCACCAAACCAGGAGGTTGATAATGAAACGTTGGATGATGACATTTGTAGCGTTCGCCGCTCTGATGTTAGCCGTAGCGGTTCCGGTTCAGGCGGAAGTCTACTCCACAGGATTCGAGCCGGAGGAAGGGTTCGTGCCCGGCGGAATTAATCTGCAACCGGGAACCGGCACACTTTGGTGGGAAGCCAGCTCCCAAATTTCCGGCGGGGCGATAGACCAGGAGATCCAGAGCACCTATGTCCATAGCGGGACACAGGCATTTCGCATGTCCAATGCGAAAGGGCATAGAGGTGCCCTCCTGATGGCCGGTGTGCAACTGTATGATGTCGCCGGAGCGACAGGGGCTATGACAAGCGGGTCAATCGGCACAACGGGATTCGGCCCCGACTACAATCAGCACGGGGAGAACAATACGAACCCCGTTCCGACAACAGTAACAATGAACATGACCACGGCTTCGTACTGGTGGCGCACGGTCTCTACCGAACCCAATCCCGATTTCGGCTTCAGTGCCGTCCAAGGCGACCTGGGCGGGCGGCGGATGAGCTACATCGCCTACTACGCGGACGGCGACGATGGGAATAATCTCAAGGCCGTTACTTATGGGACTGAATACAACGAGACGTTCGACGGATGGAGTTGGAAAATGGATGTGAGTGACGCTCTGCAATGGGGCCAGTGGTATCACACAACGGAGCAAATTATATTCAACGATGGCCTTGAGCAGGATATCGTCTCCTTCACGATCCGCGAGGATGACGGAGCCGGCAATCCCGGCGATGTTGTTTTTCAAGCCGAAACCTACACATGGGAAGCCGCCTACTATTTGGGCGATTGGGCTCCGGCAGGGACCATCGCGGGCGTCGACACATGGGCGCTGAGAGCGTTCAACGAGGACGATAAATGGGATCAGATGGGACTGGGTATCGTCATTGATGATTTCAGTTTTGCAACGACAAGCGGTATCACACAACCCATCCCCGAACCGGCCGGGCTGTCGCTGCTGGGCATGGCCCTGCTCGGTCTGAAGGGCAAGCGGAGACGCTGACCGCTGATAGCTGTACACATATTCCCGTCCGGTGTCTGATGACTCCGGGCGGGACCAGAACGCGGGCTGTAGGCGCGACGAAGGGCGTGGCACGGTTACCTCGCCCGGTGGCGAAAACGAACCGCCGAAAGAAAGCAGCGGGACAGGAAATGACAGTGCTTGTACCGGCCCACGACCGGCACGTTTCGACGACCGGCTCGACCGGCGAACTGGCCGACCACAGCAATGAGGAGGATGCCTATGACGTGATCCCAGAAAGGGAATGTAACGCCCGTCTCCGACAGGTTCGGGCGGGCCGGATCCG
>PUPC01000007.1 GCA_003553185.1 Planctomycetota bacterium
GGGCTGGGTTACACGGCCATCGCAGCGGTGCGTCTGGGGGCCGAATCGGTGACCACCCTCGAGGTCGATCCCCACGTCCGGGAGATCGCGAGGCAGAATCCGTGGTCGGCCGAGTACTTCTCGAATCCCAAAATCGAACGGGTCCTGGCCGATGCAGCCGAATTTGTCGGCGAGCAGCAGGACGGCAGCTACGATCGGATCATCCACGATCCCCCGCGTTTCTCACGTGCCGGCGAGCTCTACGGCAGCTCGTTCTACGCCCAGTTGGCCCGCGTCCTGACCAGCAGTGGGCGTGTGTTCCACTACACGGGCGAGCCCTACGGGCAGCACCGGTCTTTCGTCGACGGGGTGGTTCGCCGACTCCGTGAGGCCGGCTTCCGTGTGCGGCGGATGCCGCGGCTCCAGGGGGTCGTCGCAAGCCGGTAGAGACCGCCGTTCCGAGCATCTCGGGCCGCCCGGGTGCCTGTAAAATGGCGTAAAAACAGCATTTAGGGCAAGACATCGCCTTGGAACTGCGCTATAATTAGATTAGAAGTGATTGGAGACAGGCAATGAAGATATTGGACGAACGCGGACAAGCACTGGTCGAATATGTGTTGCTCGCCACGCTTTGTGTGTTGGTCCTCGTGGGGGCGACCATCGCCGTGCTGGACGCCGTGTCCACTTTCTATGTTGACCTGACGCGAATCATATGTCTGCCGCTGCCATAGTGGCGGCGGCTTTTTCCCCGAGAGGGCTGCCGTAGCCAAAGGAGGCCTGCAATGTTAGGTATGTTTGGTTCGCTGGTTTGGTGGGAGAGGAAGAAAAAAAGGACCCTGGGTCAGACGGTGGCCGAGTACGCCCTGATCGTCGCTCTGGTGGCGATCGCCAGCATCGCCGTGCTCACTCTGTTCGGCAATCAGCTTCGAAGCTTGATCGCCGGCCAGACCCGTCAGATCGCCGGGGATGCAGACGCCCGACCCGATGACGTGAGCACAGGCGCTCGCGAGGAGGTCGAAAAAGGCGTAACGGACTGGTAAGCCCGGTCTCTGCTCCCGATTGACCGGCTCGCCCTTATGAGGTTCCTGCATGCCCGCCAGCGCGGTGATTGTTCACGTTCTTGACGGACTGCTGCTGGTCGTTCTGGGCGTGGCGGTTTATACGGATGTCACCGCCGGCAAGGTCTATAACTGGTGCACCTTGCCGGCGATCGGCCTGGGTTTGCTGATCAATTACGTGGCGGGCGCATTGGCACCGGCCCAGGGAGGACCGGTTCAAGTTCAACAGGTGCTCGGCGCCCCGCTGTTGAGCTCTTTGGCAGGTTTGGCCCTCGGCTTGGGCATATTCGGCACCGCCTATTTGCTGCACGTACTCGGCGGCGGCGATGTCAAGCTGATGGCGGCAGTGGGCGCGATCCAGGGGTGGCACTTCTTGCTGAGCACCGCCGTATTCACCGCCTGCATCGGCGCCCTGATGGGAATCACGGTCCTCGTCTGGCGCGGCCGGCTGATCCAGGGGCTCAAGAGCAGTGTACAGGCCCTGGTTACCCCCCGACGGTTCAAGAAACATCGGGAGGAGCTCCCGGACGACGCGCCCGAGATGACCACGATCCCGTACACGTGGGCCATCGCTGGGGGCAGCATCATCACGTGGTTGCTTATGGCGATGTAACGAGGTGAGCAATGAACGACCGACGAGAAAGCGGACAGGCGATTGCCGAGTTTGCGATCGTGTTCCCCCTGCTGTTGCTCATCGTCCTCGCCGTCGTTCAGGTCTCGCTGTTTTACGTCGCCAAGCAGATCACCGACTACGCGGCGTTCTCCGCAGCTCGGGCCGAGCTGGTTGGCGAAGATCCCCATCACGCGGCGGCGTTCGTGTGCAGTGCCATCGCAGGCCCCACCTACCCCGAGGGGGAGGTCAGCGGGCCGATTCACGTCCCCGGCTGGGGTGCCCTCCCCCGGTCCGAATCCTCCCTGTTGAAAACGGAGGTCGATATTCTGGACCCCATCGGGAATCGGAGCGGTTGGGTCGAGGTTCAGGTCACCCATTACTACGAGTTGGTCGTTCCTGTGGCCAACCTGATTTTCACCCCCATCGGCCGGGCCGCCCGCCGGGAAGATGTCCCGGAGGGTTTGTTCACCGATCGATACGGTGCCCCGCACCTTGTGTTGCGGAGCCGATACAAGCGGGCCGTGCCCTGGGACACGGAGCTCGATGGCGCGGTCGGCCATCCGGAGATACCAGACCTGTAACAGGGCGAGAAAGCGAGGCGAGCCAATGAAACTACTTCGGGACATACGGGGCCAGACGATGGTCTTCGGGGCCATCTCGCTCTTTATCCTGGTCAGCTTCGTCGCCCTGGTGGCCAACGTCGGCGAGGTGGTGGCCAGCCGGGCGGAGGCACAGAACGCCGCCGATGCCGCGGCACGGAGCGGCGCCCTGACCCAGGCCAACCTGGTCTCCACCGTCGCTTTTCTGAACGACGGGATGGCCTACCTCTACTACAACTCGCTTCGATATGCGACCAACGTGGTGGTGTTCGGTACCCTGGCCGAGTTGAAGGAACACCCGACGAACCCGCCCGACTCGGTGATCGGCGTCTCCGATCCGGTAGGCCGCTATGACCAGGCCTATCGCGAAGCCGACGAGTGGATTCCGCGGTCGCAGGAGTGGATGAACATCATCGGCCGAATGCAACGGGCCATGGCGGTCAGCGGCGAGCACTTGGTGAAACGCGAGATCCGCCGCAGCGCCGCCGCTAAGTCGCCCGACGGGCGTACGCGAGTCGAAGCTATGGCCTTCTTCCCCGACTTCCGGTTCCGGCCCCAGCGGGGCGGCTACCTGCGGCTCGATATCGACCAGATCGAGCCCGACCGGGGCTGGCACATTACCTCGAACACCGGCTACACGATCGAGATTCGGCGAATCGGCGAATTCGACTGGCAGATCACCAGCTCCGACGGCACCCAGATCACCATCAAGCGGCTGGGGGAAAACCACTACCGCCTCACCTCCGGCGACCGCGAGCTCGAGATCCGCCGCCCCTCTGCCGACCACGTCATCGCCAAGGTCACCGGAGAAGACCCCACCCACGTGGAAAGCCGCTATCTCCCGGGCCTGGGCTGGGCAACACACGCGGTTTCCGAGGACAGCGAAGTTTCATATGAACCGTTCCGGGACGGCGGCTTTCGGATCATCGCACGTCCGGGCGGAACAGTGGGCGTTCGACGCGGCCCCGACGGCCGGCTGCTGCAATGGAACGACGCCCTGGGCAGGTGGGAACCCATCCCGGGGGATCGCGACTCGGTCACCGTCGGCGGGCGGACCATCCCCGTCCGGCGGGATAACCATATCTCCCTGCCAGGACGCACCGTCCTGAGGTTACCCAACGAGATTCGGATCGGCCCCATCCGGTTCACCATCCCCGACTCGGTGCGCGTGGGCAGGACGGGCATCCAACTGAGGTCCGACAGCGTCCGGATAAGAGCCCACGTAGGGCCGGCCCGGTTCATCGTGGACGATGCCGGCGGGCAGCCCTACCTCGACATCAACGGGCTGCGCACCAGCGACGCCGACGGGCGCTGGAGATTACTCAGCCAGCGCGCTACCCGGCATCGGCTTCGCTGGCCCGACCCGAGCAGGAACTTCTGGATATACGAGCACGTGCGAGGCGAATCGTACTTCCTCGAAGACGGCATCCGGCGACTCGCCCACCACGCCGTGCACGACAACGACCCCGCCATCTCACCGTGGAGCAGCGGAGAGCCCGCGTGGACCCAGTGGTACAACCCGGTCACCGGCAACCTCGTCCATCCGAACGCATACCACCAGACCCGGCACTTCAACCCGGACGATGACCCGGACTCGCCCACCACCGAAATCCGCGCCTACGCCCGCGACATGCTCCGGCGGGACTCCGGCCGATATGTCAACATCAACGTGAACGCCTTCCCCAGACCGTTCCGCCTGACCAGCGACTTCCTCACCTTCGGCATCAACGTCGCCGTGTGGCGGGACAAGGACACGCCGCTGCTCGAGGGCGGGCGCGAGGGAGCACTCCGTTTCCACCTGTTCGACAACCCGCCCTGGGGCTACTTCGCCATCTCGTCTGCTCGTGCTGCCTTCCTCGACGGCCCCGAGGCCGACCGTCACTGGACGGCCACATTCGACACCCGCTCCGAAATCCAGGAGTGGGTCGCCCGGAGCTACCAGAACCTGTACGAGCCGGTGTGGACGGCAAAACTGGTCCCCGTTCGAGACGCCATCCGCAGCGAACACATTGACGCCATTTACCCCGATACCGGAACGAGCTTCCTGTTCCAGGGGCTGTTCGCCAGGCACTGGGGCGTGGGACGCCCCTGGACGCGCTCGACGAGCAGCGGGGATGTCGTCTCGACGGACAGAGAAGCCAGATGGCACGATCCCGACCCACCCGACGAATGGAGACAGTTCAGACCGCCGATGGACGAAGTACCGGCTCGATTCCGCAATATCCGAGACCGAAGGGGCAGACTGCTCGATTACCTGTCGCCCGACATGGAAGACGTACTCGATCACTGAGGGACGCCATGAAGCACGCAGATCATAACAGAAGCCGTGGCAGCGCGGCCGTCGAGTTCCTCATCATCTTCCCCGTGCTGCTGCTGATCATCATCGGTATGATGTTCCTGGGCGACCTCGGACATTACCTGCTCCATACCCACTTCGGCTCCGACTACGCGATACATACATACGAGGACCAGAGCGAAGAGGCGACGTTCCGCGGCACCATCACCGATCTGCTGTTCCCAACTCGTGCCGGTTATCTCACCGTCGAAGAAACCCGGCCGGCCGACAGCGAGATTCCCCAGACCGGCGAGATTGGGCATATGTTCGACGAGATGGTCGAGCCGCTATACTCGACCCGAGCCGTCGGCCGCTATGTGCTGGAAGACGGCCAGCTCCGCTTCGTGGTTGACACCCATCAGAGCGAGCGGCTCAGCGCGGAAGGCCAGTACATCCGGCAACATTCCCTGCAAGAAGACCAGATCCCCCGGCTCACCACCGATGTCCTGCAGGGATGGGCCCACCGCAGCCGGGTTGATGTTCGATACACCTACACGCCCGAATATATACGGATGGGCCGTTGGACTCTCGAACCGGTCGAGCTCCGCACGCGGCTGGAGTCCGCGGTGAGAAACAATGCAATGCAGCGAGAGGTCACCCCGCCGCCCGGGATGAACCACGCAATCGAGCAGTTGACCAGTTACTATATGATGCCCGAAAGCGGGCGGATGCCGCACTACCCCCACTTCGGGGGCGACGAGGCATTTTGGGAGCCGAATTGACGGCCGAAGGAATGAGACGATGCCCGAGAAGACAATAAACAGGCAAATGATCAGCCGACTGCTGCTGCTGGTTGTACTTGTCGGCATAATCCTCGGTTTCGCTGTTTACCAGGGGCACGCCATCATCGATGGCGGACAGCAGCGCGGCTATCGGATTCGGTCCGGCCGTGCGATCGTCGAGCCGACGGATCGCTCGCGGTTCATCCGCTCGTATCCGGTCACGTTCAACGGGCAATCCACCGAATTCGCCCATTACGCCTCCGACCTCCCCGCAGAACGAGTTATCGCCGAATACCGCCGGTGGGTCAGTCGTGACCGTCGGTCGAAACCAGTCGACCATATCCCCGGCCTCGGAGCCGACGGTGCCGGCTGCTCGGTTTTCTCGTATGTAACGGAAGACTCGCGGGTCATCGGCATCATTGCATTCGACAACCGCCAGACCGGCGGGTCCGACTATTTTGTCGGGTCGATGAAGATTGATGACACACCGGAGGAAGCCGGCGCAGAGAGCCCCGGCCGCGAGCCGCCCGGCGTTCCCAAACCTCGTATGGCCCGTCGCACGCTGTGCATCGAGAACCTGGGCGGGGTAGACTCGATGATTGTTGGCTACGACGCCTGGGGCAGCCCCAGCGGTATCGTGTCTGATTTCCAACGGGGCATGGAGAAGAACGGATGGACAGAGCGGGCTGAATCGAGCCAACTGCTGACCGAGAACTATCAGGGGTTCGCCCTGCTCTCTTTCTCACGCGGGCACGAACAGTGCATCGTTGCGATTGACCGGCTCCCTGATAGTGGTAAGATGAAAGTGTTGGTATTGTGGGCGGACCGGCCCTGGCTGCCTGAAGGGCTGGCGCTGTAATCGCCCGCGTACCGTTCGAGTCCGACTCTACAGCTTCTGAATAACCTACGGAGGAACACAATATGAAAGCCAAAGTCGCTCTGGCCGTTGCCATCGCACTGGCCATCCTGGCCGCGGTGGGCATCCGGGCCTATCTGACCAGACAGAGAGAAGAAACAGTCCGGACGCACCGGACAGTATCCGTCCTTGTCGCCACCCAATCTATCAGAC
>PUPC01000178.1 GCA_003553185.1 Planctomycetota bacterium
CGAACCTCAAGCTCATCGGGACCCAACTCCGAGCGGCACTCAGCGCCGACAAGATCAACTGGGGCGCGGTCCTCTACGACACCGCCGAGGCCAAACTGCACCTGGCGGTGACCCGCGAGGAAGTCGAGATCGCGGATCGGACCGGCGGCGGCGACTCGTTCGCCTCCGGCGTGGCCGCCGCACTCCTCAACGGCAAGGACCCCGCCGACGCCGTCCAGTGGGGCGCCGCTCACGGCATCTGCGTCCAGGCGACCCCCGGCGACACCTCGATGGTCAAACAGGCCGACGTGCTCAAGGAAGTCGACCGGGCGCTCTCGGGCGGCGGCGTCAGCGCAATGAGGTAGCAGGCAGCGAACAAAACCGGTGGAGGGGAGACGGGAGGGCCCGCCCCTCTCATCTCCCTCTCTCCAATATCGCATCAGAAAAAAGGAGACAGAAATGGCGTACGAGCGAGACAGAGCCCGGACGGATGAGATGATCCGCAAGAGCGGTGTGTGTGTGGTGATGAACAAGAACCACATCAAGAAGCCGGAGCACATGGTGACCACGATGAAGGCGGTGTACGATTTCGGATACGTGGCCGAGGTCACGTTCCGCATCGAGGAAGGCATCCTCCGCGAAGCGATGCAAGAACTGGTTGAACTGCGGGACCAGGCGCCGGCCGATAAACCGTTCGTGCTCGGCGTGGGCAGTGTGATCAACCCCCGAGAGCTCGAATCGGCGATCGACATGGGCTTCGACATGATCGTCGCACCCGGCAACGTCATGGGCGGCTACGGAGAAGGCGCCGAGTTCATTCGCACGGCCCACGAGGCGAACTGTTTCGCTGCACCTGCCATCTTCACCCCGACCGAGTTCCAGTACTTCGTCGAGCGCGAGGACGAGATGGAGATCCCCGACGCGATGAAAGTCTTCCCCGCAAACACCCACGGCCCGAAGGGGCTGTCCGGCCTGCTCGCCCCCTACGTCCGCGATCGGCATAACGGCCGCATCGTGATGCCCACGGGCGGGGTGAACTACAGCACCGGCTCGGAATACATCAAGGCCATCTCCGGGCGCGGCTACTTCCCCGTGCTGGGAATGTCCGCCCCGCTGGCGGGCGTGGTCGAGGCGGGCAAACCGGGCGACGCCGAGGTCGTCACAAAGTCGCTCACGGACTTCACCGACCGGTTCGAGGCGGCGAAAAAGGAAGCGGGGCTCGAGTAACTCCCCACTGCCTGCCGGAAGCCGATAGCCGATGACCGACACTTGATAGCCGACCATTAAGGAGGGCTGATATGAGCACCAGAGTGGAAGACCTGTTCAGCATCTCGGGCAAAGTCGTCGCCGTGACCGGCGCTGCCGGGGTCCTGTACTCCAACATCTCGAAGGCACTGGCGGAGAACGGGGCGAAGGTCGCCCTGCTGGATATTCTCGGCGATAAGACAGCCGAACTCGCCGAAGAGATTAACAATGCCGGCGGCGAGGCGCTCGGGATCGAGTGCAGCGTCCTGGATGCCGATCAGATTCAGGCAGCATTGCAGCAGATCGTCGGAGCATGGGGCCGTTGCGACGTCCTGATTAACGGGGCGGGCGGCAACCAGAAGGCGGCGACCGTCCCGCCCGACGGGGTCTTCACCGACCTGTCGCCCGACGCTCTGGGCCGGGTGTTCGCCCTGAACTACACGGGCACATTCCTCCCATCGCAGATATTCTGCCGGCATTTCGCCGAACGGGGGACCGGCTGCATCATCAATACGTCGTCGATGGCAGCGCTCGCCCCGCTGACCAACGTGCCCGGCTACTCGAACGCCAAGGCGGCGGTCAGCAACCTCACCCGCTGGCTGGCGGTCCAGGTCAAGGTTGACTTCCCGGATGCCGACATCCGGGTGAACGAGATCGCGCCCGGCTTCCTGGTCACCACCCAGAACAGAGGGCTGCTCTACGCCGACGAAGAGTGCACCAAACTGACGCAGCGCGGCCACTCAATCATCTCTCACACACCGCAGGACCGGTTCGGCGAGCCGCTCGAACTCGTGGGCGGACTGATCCTGCTGATGTCCGAGGCGGGCAGCTTCATCAACGGAGTAACCCTGCCCATCGACGGCGGTTTCGACGCCTACTCCGGAGTGGGCCCGCTCGACGAGAAAAAGTAAGCAGTCCGATCCCGCCACTTACCCGGCGCTTCAACCTGCACGGACATAAAAAAACCGGCCCTGCCAGGATTGGCAGGGCCGGATGCGGTTGTTGGAAAGGATTGGTTATTCAGGCATCGGCGGGAGCATTGGCTCTTCCTCGACGACCTCGCCACCGAGTGCTTCAACGACATCATCGGTGACATCGGTCGTGTCGATGCCGTCCGCAGTCCACTCCACCTCTACAGCGATGACTTGGACATTGGCATCATCGGCGATGTCAGGCAACTCCGCCTCGACGTCATCGTGGAACGTGTCGATGACCTCTTGCTGCTTCTGTTGGAGCTGCTGCTGAATCTCCTGCATTTTCTGGTGGTCGCCCTCCTGTTGGGCCTCGGCCATCTGTGGCTGTGCCTCCTGTTGGGCTTCCATCATGTCCTCTCGCCCGGGGTAGGTCTGGAACACCTGTTCGATGTCAAACGTTCCGACCCGGGTTATCCCCTGGGCTTGCTGGTCGGCCCGTGCCTCGGGTTGACCAGCCCAAAGGAAAGTTACGGCTGCGATTGCGACAACGCCTATGACAACAAAGAGCGGAATAAAACGCCCGTGCTTCTGAGTAATACTCATTATTTCTCCTTACGTCGTTAACGAACTGATCGGCTATCCAAGTGCTTTTGGCTGACCGGAAGTTGTTCTTGTTGGTTAACTGGAGAAAGAAGAGTCTTGTATGGCGAAGCGAATAACGCAGTCAGAACTATGAAACGCTGCATTAATTTGCCCGCCAACGTGAAACTCAACTCAATGCGCCTGTGGCAGAACACCTCCTTTCCAAAGGATTCCGTCTGTTCTGATTATTATTCAGGCATCGGCGGGAGCATCGGCTCTTCTTCGACTTCGCCACCGAGCGCTTCCACGACCTGTTCGGTGAGGTCAACCGTGTCGATGCCTTCAGCAGCCCAGGCAATTTCGAGCGCAACGACCTGGACATTGGCCTCACCGGCGATACCAGGCAACTGTTCCTCGACATCATCGTGAAACTTGTCGATGACCTCTTGCTGCTTCTGCTGAAGCTGTTCCTGGATCTGCTGCATTTTCTGGTGGTCGCCCTCCTGCTGGGCCTCAGCCATCTGCGGCTGTGCCTCCTGGAAGGCCTCCATCAATTCCTGCCGGCCGGGGTAGGTCTGGAAGACCTGCTCGATGTTATAGGTTCCGACCTGGGTGATGCCCTCGGCATGCTGGTCGGCCCGTGCATCCGGCTGGACCAATGTTATTGCGAGGGCTGCGATCGCGACCACGCCAACGACGGCGAGAAATCGCATTGCGTGTCTGTGCTTCATAATACTCATGCTGCGTTCTCCTTATGTTGTGACCGGAAAAAACGGCTGATAAATGACGAAGCGGACAAGCCCACCGACCTGTAGAGCCGGGGGTGTGTCCGCCCGCCAATGTAACTTGAAGCTGAGAGCTAACTCGATTAGTCTATCGGGAACAGAGGATCGTCGTCGTCCTCTTCCTCTTCCTCCTCAACTTCAGGGAACGGGTCCGGAAGCTCCTCGACGTCGTCAGGGTCCGGAAGCTCTTCCGGCTCCTCGACCTCGGGTTCCGGGAGCTCCTCTTCAACAGGCGGGTCCAACGGCTCTTCCGGTTCGGGGCAGCCAAGGGTAAACACTCCCATCGCCATCACCATCACCAACAGAGCCACTGTCACTTTTCTCCACGTCATAACTGCGTCCCCTTTCCTATAAAGAAAAAGACTTTACCCACCGTTATCGAAAACACTACGACAACGGCCTACCAGGTACTGCTCGGAATTCTCACCTCCTCGCGAAACTAGCACCGGTACATGTTTGACAACTGCGGGCACCTGAGCATATCGATATCGGTCGGCGCTCACAGCACCACCCCGGCCTGCTGGAAGCAAGGACGGGACCTGAATTATCATGTTGAACGCTGTCATGAACAACGTCTATCTGCCTTCCTAGACAGTCAGGAACCTTCAACAACTCTACCCGTATAATACGGTTGGGAGCGGGCGTGTCAAGCACTCTCTTATTTTTTTGCCCCGCGGGGTGCTTCGCAGCAGAGCCAAAAAGCAATCGAGTGCCCCCCCAGAGGGCACCAACATTCAATGAATCTCCGCCCTCTCGGACGTTCTTTCTCCGGGTGCCGGGCGGAGGTTCATGCGAGCAATTGCTTGATCTCGTCGACATCGGGCACGCTGCCGGCGACCTTGATCTCGCCGTCGACGACCAGCGCCGGGGTCATCATCACGCCCATCTTGGTGATCTCGCTCACCCGCGTCACCTTTTCCAGCTCGTACTCGAGGCCGAGTTCCCCGGCGGCCGCCTGGGTGTTCGCGGCCAGCTTCCTGCACTTCGGGCATCCCGTCCCCAGAATCTGCAATTTCTTCATCGCTCTCATCCTCAAACACGTATATTAAAACAAAGCGCCATACAACAGCCCCGAGACCGTCGCCATCACCACCACCAGCGAACAGAACACCACGGTCTTACGGGTGCCCATGATGCTGCGGATGACAAGCATATTCGGCAGCGAGAGGGCCGGACCGGCCAGAAGAAGGGCCAGGGCCGGCCCCTTGCCCATCCCCGCACCGATCAGCCCCTGCAGGATCGGCACTTCCGTCAACGTGGCAAAGTACATGAACGCGCCGAAGATGCTGGCGAAGAAATTCGTCCACACCGGCCACACCGACCGGACCGCGCCGGCAAGCGGGCCGCCGTCCCACCCGGTGATCTCCAGCATCGCATCGGGGTGCTCGCCCACAAGCATCTCGACGTACCGGGCGGGGATCAGCCCGGCGTACCCCGGCCGACCCAGCAGAAAACCGGCGATCAACACGCCAATGAACAGCAGCGGCAGGATCAGTTTCGCGAAGTCCCAGGTGGCAGCGAACCACTCCTCGCCCTCGCCCCCGCTGGTCACCAGGATCACCGACAGCCCGATCGCCCCCGCCGAGAACGGGATCAATACCCACAGGCCGTCGGCGGGCAAAAGGACAGCCAGGGCCGCCGGGGGGACCGCCGCCAGCGCCACCTTCCACCAGGGGATGTGGAGCCAGAAGATCAAAATCAATGCAAAACCCACCGCGAAGGCCGTCGTCAGCAACCACTTGTTCTGCCACAGGAACGCCCAGACGCCGGGCACCGGCCGCCGATTGTCCAGAAAATGGCCGGCCGGGACCTCGATGTCCCAGGAGCCGTCGGCAGGGGCGCCCTCCGGCCTCAATGTGTAGGTGGCCCCCGATTCGCTCGGATCGAACGGGGCTTCGACGATATCAACGCGGATTTCCCGTCCCCGTTCCGCCTCGTAAATCCAACTGGCCGACTTCCCGGGAGTTGCAAACGCCATCACCCCGCTCGTCGGACAGCATACCGTGTCGCCACCGCCCGGCTCTCCCCAATTCGCAAACGCGAGCACACCGATCATCACGAAGAAAAACAGCGCATTTTTCCACAGCGGTCGGGAAACCTCCGGCTCGGGCACGGCCATCTGCCCGTCGGCTTTCTCCAACTCTTCCTTGCGGTAAATCGTGTGCATGATGAGGCCGATGACCACCGAAAACACGATGGCCCCGACGGCCCGTGCGATACCGATCTCGAGCCCCAGCACCCGAGCGGTGAGAATGATGGCCAGCACGTTGATCGCCGGCCCGGCATACAGAAACGCCGTCGCCGGGCCCAGCCCCGCGCCCATCTTCCAGATGCCGCCGAACAATGGTAGGATCGCACACGAGCAGACCGCCAGGACCGAGCCCGACACGCTCGCCACCCCGTAGGCGACCACCTTGTGGGCTCTCGCGCCCAGGTATTTCATCACCGACGCCCGGCTGACGAACACCGCGATCGCCCCGGCGAGGAAGAACGCCGGGATCAGACACAATACCACGTGCTCCCGAGCATACCACCGGGTGAGGTGCAGCGCCTCCAGCACGGCCGAGCCGAACCGCTCGGCCCCGACCGGCAGCCAGAAGAAGACGAGGAACACGCCGACGATCAGGGCCAGCTTCTTCCACTCGGTCTTCCAGTCCACCAAAGTAGGACTCCAACAGAACAAGGAACGCCAGAATCATCTCGGGCACAACACTCACCGCCGCCACCGCACCGACCCCATTCGGACGCCCGATTGGCCGCCGCGTTCACCGGTCAACTATCCGCCGTTGAGCAGCGCGGCCTCCGCTTCCACCCGCTCGCGCAAACATTGTTCGATGCAGTCGAGACAGTCGATGACGCAGGGGGTGCG